>CAZZCI010000136.1:0-6822 GCA_964653015.1 uncultured Rhodothermales bacterium | reverse complement strand
TGGCGACGCAGAGGGGCCGTAAGGTCATGCCTGTTGTGCATCGCCACGAGAGGCAAATCTATAAGCACACGACACACGCTGATCTGAATGGCAAAAGCCGCCGCTCTCATCGCATGAGGACGGCGGCTTTTCTATGTGTGTGGTAGCAAAGCTAATAGCTCGGCCTTTACTGTAGCGCGGTGACATGATAGGCTTTAAAACGCTGTTCCAGACGTATCAAACGGGACATCGAAGTACCGGGCTACCGTCGCAGCATGGTCGGCAAATGTGTCACGGAGTCCGAGAGATCGACCATTTGCATTGGGGCGTACAACGAGCAGAGGCACAAACTCACGACTGTGGTCGGTGCTCGGCGTGGTGGGGTCATTGCCATGATCGGCGGTGATGACGAGAACGCCATCGTCGGGCAACGCATCAAGTAGATCCGGCAGAGCAGCGTCAAAGACTTCCAACGCCTTCGCAAATCCTTCTGGATCGTTCCGGTGACCGTACTCCTGGTCAAAATCAACCAGGTTGGTCCACATGAACGTAGGTGGATCATCTGCCGATTGAGTCTGCAGGGCCTCGATCGTCGCGTCAATCCCGGCTTCGTTCGTTGGGGTTTTAGTCATGGTGTCGAAGCCCGTTCGCGCAAACAGATCGGCAATTTTTCCAATCGATACGGTGCGCACGCCATGTTGCTGCAGCACATCTTGAAGTGGTGGTGTTTCAGGGCGCCGCGCGAAATCCTTTCGTTCCTCTGAGATGCGCGTGTAGTTGCCCGGGGTACCTACGAACGGGCGGGCAATCACACGACCCACGCCATGTGGACCTACACACACCTTGTTGCGCGCGATGCGACACATTTCGTAGAGCTTTTCTAGCGGAATCACGTCTTTGTGGGCTGCAATCTGGAAGACGCTATCTGCCGAGGTGTACACGATGGGGTAACCTGTTTCCTCATGCTTCGAGCCGAGCTGTTCAATAATCACAGTGCCCGATTCGGGACGATTTCCGAGGATGCCTTCCACACCAGCATATGTTTGAAATGCTTCCACCACATCGTCGGGAAAGCCATCTGGATACGTGGGAAACGGATCATCCAGCTGCAACCCTGCGAGTTCCCAATGACCTGTTGTACTGTCTTTCCCAGCCGAGACCTCCTGCATGCGACCATAATCAGCCCGAGGGGTATTTGTGGGAGGAACCCCCTGCAGGTCAGTAATGCATCCGAGTCCGAGTGCGGAAAGGTTGGGAAGGTGGGGCTGGGCCATAGCACATACATGGCCTAATGTATGGCTGCCCCGGTCGCCATATTGTTTGGCATCGGGTTGGGCGCCTACGCCAACACCATCGAGTACAATCGTCGCAAAACAAGCCATATACAAGCAGTAGATAGAGGTCAGAAAACGGGTCGATACAAACTGTGGATTACACAGCAGATGCAACGCTACAAAGAGGAGACAAAAGCCGTTCCGACGAGGCAGGGTAGCTCCAGCCTTCAATCGATGAATCGAAATGAGCATGAATGACGCTTTGTGTCATCAGTGTGGGAAACCAATGACGCGGTGCGTTATACCATAGAGTGAACAGATGTAGTGTTCGCTGTCACCAACTTGAACGTATTTTACTTACTGCACGAGGTGATTCCTATGAGCACCGATGAGAAGAAGCAGGCCAAAGAGGCTCAAGAAACGAACGAATCCAAGAAAAAAACCACCAAAGAAAAACCGCCTATCGATTTTAGCGCATTGCCAGACGAGCTTGTGAAGCGAGGCCGCGAAGTGTGGCTGGCCGGATTAGGCGCTCTGTCGCAAGTGGAAGAAGAAGGCGACAAGGTGTTTGAACGTCTTGTAGAGCGCGGTGAGAAGTACGAATCCAAGCGTCGTAAGCAGTTTGGGGACGCAACCTCTGAGTTTACCAAGCGTCAAGAATCGATTACCGACGAGGTAAATCGGCGTTTTGAAGATGTGTCACGACGCGTTTCGGATGCCGCCCATACGGTAGAAGAGACGGTTACGTCTACGCTGAACGATACGCTTGGTCGCCTTGGGGTTCCCACACGCGAGGAGGTACAGGGCCTTTCCGACAAGGTGGGGCAGCTATCGCAAAAGCTCGATGCGCTGTCTCAAATGCTCGACAAGCAGGCTGCAGATGGACTAACCGCACTCCATGTGGTGTATGAAGAGGAGACGTGGGCTCTTAAGCAAGAAGGCGTAGAGGCTCCTCTCAAGACTTTCGATACAAAGAAAGAGGCTGTTGACGCTGCGCGCGATGCAGCAAAGGCCCACGCGCCCAGCAGGCTCACTATCCATAAACAAGATGGAGAGCCTCAAGAAACAGTGAGCTACGAAGAAGGCGAAACAGCGTAGTCTGTGTAGCCACGCTTTAGATCGGTTCACGATGTACAAAACAGTGCCGCCCGTTCTCTTTCAGGAGAGCGGGCGGTGTTTTGTTAGGGGGGATGTTGCAGGGATGTTTAGTAGAGGGTGGCGGTCTTAACACGTACGGCCTCCACCTGCTTGCACAAGTGGAGGCCGTTCCGTGTAAGGCCGTATGTATGGTACGTTAGTTCGTGCGGTGGTATGACGAAAGATGTTCAGCATCTTCCCAGAGCGAAAGTGCTCGTTGGTACACCGGGTCGGACTCGTTGAGGATGGGCTGCGCTTCGGCAAGCCCATACAACTGGCGGGCGAGCGTACCCTTCAGCCGCGTTCGAATGACCTCGTCGCTGTCGTCACGGTCAGCATGCAAGAAGACGCCCTGACTGGCTGCGACCTCCGATGGATCGGTGGTGTACGACATGCCTTGCTCCTCGGTGAAGTCCCAGAATGAAGTAACGAGCGAGTCGGGCGTGCTAAAGTTACGCACGAAGTACTCAGCGTCATCGCCCCATTCACTGCGTACATGCTGTTCGTTCTCAACGAACCAATCGCGCATGAACGCGAAGTCCATGTTCACCGCGGATACGAACGTTGTGACGCTCGATGTATCGGGTTGCATGACAATATCAGGTGTAATGCCGCCCCCACCAAATACCGTGCGTCCTTGCTCGGTGGTGAAGGTGAGTGAATCGGGCATACTTTCGGCATACTCGGTCGGGTCGAGTTCGGAGTCTTGATACTCCTCGATTTTTGTTTGGATGTAGTCTTCAGGTGTGCCTCCTTCGTACGGAGTCTGAATGAGACGGCCTACCGGCGTGTAGTATCGCCCAACGGTCATTTGCATGAGGCTCCCGTCGTCGAGTTCAAACTGCTGTTGTACAAGGGCTTTTCCAAAGGTGCGGCTTCCCACAACGAGGGCACGATCGTGATCTTGCAGAGCACCCGCAACGATTTCGCTAGCGGAGGCCGAGCCGCGGTCAACCAATACAATGATGGGTTTATCTTCAAATGCACCACCACCACTGGCACGGAAGGTATTGTTCATGGTGCGCTCACGACCCTTCGTCTCAACAATAGCTAGGCCGTCACTAAGCATTTCATCGACCATTTCAACGGCGGCACGCATCACTCCGCCAGGGTTGCCCCGCAAGTCCAAAATCATACGATTCATGCCCTGCTCTGACAAGTCGGTCGCATGCTCCATGAACTCGTCGTACGTCGTCATGGCAAAGCGATCCACCTTGATGTATCCGGTGTGGTCGTCAACCATGTACGACGTGTTAACCGAGTGCATGGGAATTTCGTCACGCGTGATGGTGTACTCTTCCTCTTGATTGGTGGGAGGACGATAAATCGTGATTGTGACCTCGGTGTCTACATCTCCCTTCAAGCGATCTTGGATGCCATTCGAGCCGATGCCAACGGCACTCTCTCCCTCAATACCAACGATTCGGTCTCCGGGCAAGATGCCTAGTTGATCACTCGGTCCATCAGCGATTGGTGAGATAACACGTGCGGTGTCCTCAACCACTTCAAACTGAATGCCAATGCCGCCGAATGAGCCTTCATAGCTGTCTTGCACACTTTGTACATCCTCGGCAGGAATGTAGATTGAGTGAGGATCGAGGGCTTCCAGCATGCCTTCAATGCCATCTTCGACCAGGTTTTTAGATTCCACCGGGTCTACGTACTGCCGCGTGATGATGACAAACGCATTTTGTAGCTTTTCAAGCTGTTCATAAGCGCTCTCATCGGAACTGAATGAATTGACCTGAACCCCTAAGACCAGCCCCAGAAGGAGGAGGCCAATGGCAGGAAGAACGTAGTATGTTATGCGTTTCATAGAAGATACAACCCTTACACGGCAAGAGGAAACGAACCCAACACGGTTTGGAAAAGAGGTCTATTGTCCATGGCAGAGCGGCAACACGCCAGGTGCTGCGGGCTAAATATGGAAGAATAGACCCCTTACTGCCTTGTTGTAAGCCCTAGCCGATAGGTTGTTGCGCCACACATCCACATACTACAGTGAACGCCCCAATTTTGTAGACGTACCTGTAACAAAGCATCATAAACGTGATTCTGTCCCTCTACGATGCATCGCTTTTCAACCTACTACTACATCTTCGATAGTCGGACCGGGCGTCCGTGCATCACAGAACGAGTTGCATCCACGACACGGTCTGATCGTGCCCAAAAGGCGTTGGTGCGCTACGTTATCGATAAAAAAGGCGAGAAGGTAGGCCGGGCGTTTGCTTGTTGGGGAGCCAAACAGACGTGGCACAGCTCCCCGTTTCCCGAGTCGTGCATTGCCTTATGGGAGGCAGGACGTGAGCAGGCAACGGCCCATGAAACGGACACTCCTCTGCGCTCTGTCCGTGAGACGTATCAGGAGAAGGCACTTTGGGCCACAACGGTTGGACTTCCAGCACAAGACCCCGCAGCGGCTCAGTTGTTGGCCGCGTGGGCATGCACCGAGCCCACCGTGGAAGCAGCCATCCACGATATGATGCACATGGGAGGACGGTGGGCCGAGTTTGCTCATTCCAATGATCCCGATGCCGCACAGGCCATGGAAAAGCGATACCAGAATGCGCTTTTGGATGTGTTGGGGAGTTCTACACCGCTTTCGTTGTTCTCGTAGGCTTAGCTGTTTTTATGTCACATTCTCTCGTACGTCGGCCTACGGCTATCATTGGGGCGGGAGCCGTAGGGCAAGCATTGGCTTGCGCCCTGGCTTCACACAACGTGCCGCTGACATCAATCATAAGCCGCACAGAACCAAAGGCCGAGGCCTTGGCTCGTAAGGTGGGGGTGCAGCACTACAGCGCTACGTGTGCCGATGTACCAACTGCCACAGAGCGGATGCTGATTTGCGTTCCCGATGATGAAATAGCGGCGGTTGCTCGTGCATTTGTTCCATTTGTCAAGGAGCAGCCATCCTGCATCGTAGCACATACATCGGGTGCGCATCCGGCCCAGGTGATGCAGCCTCTAAAAGAGGTGGGGGCACAGCTTCTTAGTATGCACCCCCTTCAAACGTTTACCCCACAAACGTCTCCCCAAGCCCTCCACGGCATCCAGATCACGCTTGAGGGCGACACAAAGGCATGCGCCTATGGTGAAGCGCTAGCCCAGCATCTAGGGGCTCGTCCAGTACGCATTACCACAGAGGCGAAGCCGCTCTACCACTTGACTGCCGTATTGGCATCAAATGGATTGGTTGCTCTTTTGGCAGTGGCACAGCACATTTGGCAGGAAGCGGGATTAGACCCCAGCACGGTATTTGAAGCGCTTCAGCCCCTTGTGGATACGACCTGGGCCAACGTTCAAGAGCAAGGAACAGCAGCCCTAACCGGGCCTGCGGCCCGAGGCGATACAGCAACCATTGAGACTCACCTGCACGCCTTGTCACACACTGAACAGGCGGCTCTTCACTTTGACGTGTACAAGGCGTTAACAACAGTCATGGTGCGTCTACAACAAGATGAGGTAGATATCAGCCGTCGCTCTGCAACACCCATAGAAACAATGCTTCAGGCGCATGATTGGAGGCAGGAGGAACAAAAAGATGCCCAAGAAACTTGACAAAATCCAAGATGCTTCCGATACTATGGAGCGTTCCGCGCCACAGCACAAAGTCCTTTGTGTGGCATGCAGTGTCGTGAAAGACACTTCGTGGCATTATCAAAGACTGATCGGACGGGTCCCCACCCCCTTCGCTGTCAGTTTATTTGTGTGTTTGCGGGCAGATCATAGGTTAACGCGGCTATTTTTGTTGATCTGCTGCGTTGCTTGCTCAGAACGGCATTAGTTTTGCAACGATGTCGGCACCCATGTGTGATCTGTGTCCGCGTTCGCGTTTGTAAAATAACATCTTACCCTGTATGAGTACCCCCACGCGTACGTATCGCGAGCGCTTGAAGAAAAAGCCGTTGCTGCGATCCAACTCGGTCGAATCAGTGTCTAACACAACCACGACGTCTACGTCGCCACTGTCCGAGTTGCAAACCATTTTGTCGCATAGCTCGGCTGGGGTTTCCTTCCAGTCTGTTGTTATAGCGGCCGTACAAATTGTGGAGCGTGCGCTTTGTGTAGAACATCGTGTGGCGCAGGCGGCTCTGTCGCTTGGTCAGCGCGAAAAAGTGACCGAGATGGTCAATACAACGGAGGAAGCCGCTGAGCTACTCCGAAACACACTCAACGCTGGCGGTCCAAGTCTCAACCAACTATGTGGAGAGCGCCCTGCTGTTGATCGTGTTGAAAACACATCGTGGTGGTATGCGCTTGCTGAAGCGGTTGAAGTTCTTGACGACAGCGTTGAGCAGCTTGTCTCGCTTTCGCATGCTCAGTCGAAAGATAGCCAAGCTCGATCCCTGAGCGACTGCGTTGCCCAGATTCTTCGCCGCCACCACAACGAGCTTCTCGTTGAAGCCCAGCAGTGGATGCCGGCTTAGAC
>CAZZCI010000135.1:0-6827 GCA_964653015.1 uncultured Rhodothermales bacterium | reverse complement strand
CACGCCCCCAAGATGCACGTTTACGGCGTCTGCGCCATCGCATCAACCGTAAAGAGCGTTTCGGTCAGGCCGGTTACGCCACCAAAGAGCACGCCCAGCACCAGCAGAAGCACCGCGCAGGTAGCCACCGCAATGGTGGATATACCTGACAGGCGCATGAAGGCCCCCTGTGGAACCGCTGAAGCCGCCTCCACCTCGTCAGGGGATTGCATGTAGAAGACGTAGATCACACGCAGGTAGTAGTAGGCCGACAATGCGCTAAAGAGCAAGGCAATGATAACCAGCCAGGTGAGCCCGGCATCTACGGCTGGAGCAAAGAGAAAATACTTGCCGATGAACCCACCGAACGGCGGAAACCCAATCAGGCTAAACATAAACACAGCCATTGAGGCCCCAAGGATGGGCCGTTCGAGTCCGGCCCCCGCGAGCGAGTCGAGCGTCTGTTCGCGTCCGGCGTGGCCATCCCATTCCAGCATAGCCATAACGCCAAACGCCCCGAGGTTCATGAGGGTGTAGACCAACAAGTAGAAGAGGGCTCCGCTGTATCCAGCAGGGATCCCACTTGCCAGCCCCACAAACATGTACCCGGCGTGGGCGATGGACGAGTATGCCAGCATCCGTTTCACGTTAGCCTGGCGCAGTGCCATGATATTGCCTACAGCCATCGTAATGATGGACAGCACAACCAGTACCATGCTCCACCGCTCTGGAGGCAGCGCAAAGTAGAGCACCAGAATAAGCGCTGCAAAGGCTGCTGTTTTGGAAGCGGTAGACATGTATCCGGTGATGGTCGTGGGCGTGCCCTGATACACATCGGGGGTCCACATATGGAAGGGGGCTGCGCTCACCTTAAAGCCAAAGCCGACGAGCAGAAGCCCAACGCCTGCCCAAAAGAGCATTGGTACGCCATCGGTGAATGCTCCAGCCATTTCGGGGAGAATCATCGTCCCCGTGGTGCCATACATCAGCGCAATGCCGTAGAGGAAGAACCCAGTCGAAAACGCCCCAAGCAGGAAATACTTAAACGCACTTTCAATCCCGCCGCGGTCGTTACGCAGCAGGCCGGCCAGAATGTAGAGGCAAATGGACATGGCCTCTAGCCCCACAAAGATGGAGATGAGCGAGTTACCGGTGCCCAGCAAGATCATCCCTACCGTCGCAAAGAGCAGCAAGGCATACACCTCGCCGTAATTGCGCCCGATGCGCGTCAGGTAGGCAGGCGATATGGCAACGGTAAACAGGGCCGCCCCCAGGATGAGAATATTCACGTACGCGGCGAAGCCGCCCGTACGCACATGGTCAAAGAAGGCGGTGCCAGGCTCGGCGCCAAGGCGCGTCACTTCCCAAACGATCGCCAGGCCAAGCGCGCCCGCGGTCATCCAGGGAATGCTGGCGTGTTTATTCCGAAAAGCCTCCACCAGCACAACAACGAGGCCGACCAAACCTACAATCAGCATCGAAAAGATAGCGGGCAGGTCTGCCCACATCGTGGAGAATGCGTGCGCGAGGTCCATACTGTTGATTCGCTAAGGGGTGAAATCGGTGTCGGAAGGAGGCCACACCACGCACGGGTTACGCGGTGGACGGCATACAGTCGTTGATGCGGCGAGCCATCTCCACATCGAGCGCAGTCACGGTATTGCCTGCGTCGTGTGTGGTTAGCGTAATGTCTACGGTGTTGTAGACGTTGAACAGCTCGGGGTGGTGGTTCAGCGCTTCGGCATGAAAGCCAATGCGCACGATAAACGCTACAGCTTCCTGAAAGTCGGCCAGTTCGAACGAGGCCGTAAGGGCATCGTCTTCGAACGACCAACCGGGCAGATCATCCAGCGCATCGTGAATCGCATCGGAATCGAGGGGGGTACGGTCAGCCATAGGAGGAAGGCAGCGTGTTATTCAGAAGCAAGTGAAGTCATCTCGTTGAGGTTCACATCGCGGTAGGTACCATCGAAGAGCGGCTCGGCTTCAGATGCTGCCGCTGCCGTTTGATCCGCTTCATCGGCTTCGATAGCTGCTACACGCTTTTCTTCAATGGTGTCGAGCAGGAAGTCGGTCGTTTCCGCCGTCTGGTTCAAGAACGGCTGTGGAAAGAAGCCCATCACGACCATGAGCACGGCGAGCGGCGCCATCAGCGCAAACTCGCGGGGTGTCATGTCCTGCATATCGGCATTGGCCTCGTGCGTTAGCTCGCCAAAGAAGGTGCGGTACACCATGTGGAGCAAATACACGGCAGCCAAAATAACGCCGGTGGTAGCCAGAGCCACAAGCATGGGACTATCCAGCACGGTGCTCTTAAAGGCGCCAATGAGAATCAGAAACTCGCCAACGAACCCGTTCAGTCCCGGCAGTCCGGCAGACGCCAGCACCGACAGAATCATGAACGTGGTGAGGATGGGTACCGAGGTCGCGAGTCCGCCGTAATCGTCCATCAAGCGGGAGTGGCGACGCTCGTAGAGCATGCCCACGAGCAGGAAGAGCGCTCCGGTCGAGATGCCGTGGTTAATCATTTGGATGACGGCGCCCTGCATCGCCTCCGTCGTGAAGGCAAAGATGCCCAGCACCACAAACCCAAGGTGACTCACCGAGGAGTAGGCAACCAGCTTTTTGGCGTCGGGCTGTACCCGGGCCAGGAGCGCGCCGTAGATGATGCCGATCACAGCGAGGGCTCCAATCAGCACGGCGGCGCTTTGCGCGGCATTCGGAAAGAACGGCAGGCAGAAGCGGATGAGTCCGTATGTACCCATCTTCAGCAGCACGCCGGCCAGAATGACCGAGCCGCCGGTGGGGGCTTGCACGTGTGCATCCGGCAGCCACGTATGCAGCGGAAAGAGCGGCACCTTAATGGCAAATGCCAGCGCGAACACAAAGAAGAGCCAGGTTTGCGTGCCCAGCGGAATGGTATAGTCAAGCAGCAGGTACCAGTCGGTTGTAAAGCCAACGCCATGCGCGGCGCCAGCGGCAAACCCGAGATAGAGCACGCCGCCTAGCATCAGTAGCGAACCGACCAGCGTATACAGCACAAACTTGATGGCTGCGTAGATCCGGTCTTTGCCGCCCCATATCCCGATGATAAAGTACATGGGGATGAGCGTGAGCTCAAAGAAAATGTAGAAGAGCACCAGATCAAACGACGTAAATACGCCGGTGATACCGGTTTGCAGAATCAGGAGCAGGGCGTAGTACCCTTTTTCGTGGCTATCGATGTAGAACCACGAGGCCAGCACCACGATGGGACCCAGCAGTGTGGTGAGGAGCACGAGCAGGATGTTCAGCCCGTCGATGCCCACAAAGTACTTGATGTCGATGCCCTCCGGAAACCACGCCATCGCATCGACCAGTTGGGGCGCGGCGCTCGTATCGGCAGCCGGGTCGTACCCCATGAACAGGCCGATGGACAGCACAAACGTAACCACGGTCGTTCCAAGGGCGGTCATTTTGATCGCCCGGGCGGATGGAAGCGCCAGCAGCACCAGCGCGCCCAACAGCGGCAGAAAGATGACCAGCGATGTGATAAAGTCCATGTATTCCGCGACGTTAAGCAGTGAAGGAGAGCAATAGAAGCAGACGGCCCGAGTGGCGGAAAGCCCGCCCGAAAGACCGATTGATGATCATCCGCCAAAGAGGACGAGCCCAAGCACGAGCACCACGCCTACGACAAGCATCAGCGCATAATTTTGCACGATACCGGTTTGCATGCGGCTTACGGCATCGCTCAGCGTCTGCGAGAGGGAGGCCAGCCCGTTCACAATGCCGTCGATGCCTTTCGCATCCAACGGGTTGAGCACCTTCTCAGAGATCGACATGAGCCCATCTACGATCACTTCGTTGTAGAAATCGTCGATGCGGTACTTCGCATCCCAGAACGAGTAGAGGCCTCCGAGGCGTTCTTGCAGTGTCGTATCGAACGCGGTGGCGGGTTCGCGCGATGGCGCATACGCTTTGTAGCCCCAGTACGCCCCGCCAATCGCCACGAGCGAGCCAAGTCCAACCAGCGCCCACTTCAGCGCAAGCGGCACCGCCGCAAGGTCGGTCGGCTCGGCTACCGGACCGCCGTAGGGCGTGCCCAGGAACTGGTGAATCCAGTTCAGATCGCCGCCCTGGATGACAGCCGGGAGGCCGATGTATCCGCCCACAACGGAGAGCCCCGCCAAAATCCACAGCGGCCCGGTCATTGACACAGGCGATTCGTGGGCATGCACCGATTCGGCCTCGGGCCAACGCGGGGTGCCCTCAAAGGTGAGCATGTAGGAGCGTAGCATGTAGAACGCGGTGAGCAGAGCCGTAACAATCGCAATGGCCCACACCACATATCCGTAGAACGCCCCGCTGTAGCCCATCTCGAAGGTCTTGAACAGGATCTCATCTTTGGAGAAAAACCCGGCCAGCAGCGGAATCCCTGCAATGGCCAAGGTGGATATGAGGTAGGTCCAGCGCGTGGAGGGCATGTACTCTTTGAGCCCGCCCATCGTGCGCATGTCTTGCGGATCGAAGTCGCTCATGTCGCGCCCCTCATCCTCCAGGTCATGTTTAACGTGCTCCATCGAGTGGATCACACTACCGGAGGCGAGGAAGAGGCATCCTTTGAAGAAGGCGTGGGTAACGACGTGAAAGATGGCGACAAAGAACGCGCCTACGCCGGCTGCCATGAACATAAACCCGAGCTGCGACACGGTGGAGTACGCCAGCACCTTCTTGATGTCGTTCTGGGTGATGGCAATGGTGGCGGCCACAATCGCAGTGAGGGCTCCCACCACAGCAATGATAGCCATGATGTGGGGCACTTCAAGCACCATCGGCGAGAGACGCGCCAGCAGGTAGAGGCCACTGGTTACCATGGTTGCCGCGTGGATGAGTGCCGACACCGGGGTGGGTCCGGCCATTGCGTCGGGGAGCCACACGAAGAGCGGAATCTGCGCGCTTTTGCCGGTGGCACCAATAAAGAGGAGCAGCACAATGAGCCCAAGAACGCCGGCTTCGATGCCCGGCCCTTCAACGAGAAGCGTCCCGAAGTCGAGCGCGCCCACTTCGCGGAAGAGGAAGAACATGGCGAGCAGGAAAGCAAAGTCGCCAATGCGGTTTACGATAAACGCCTTGTTGGCGGCTTCGCTATTTTTGAGATCGGTGTACCAGAACCCGATGAGCAGGTACGAGCACAGCCCCACGCCTTCCCATCCAAGAAACAGCACGACGAGGTTGTCGGCCAGGATGAGGTTCAGCATGGCGAAGATGAACAGGTTCAGATAGGCAAAAAAGCGCCAGAACCCAGGATCGCCATGCATATAGCCGGTGGAGTACCAGTGGATGACGCTTCCTACGCCGGTCACCACCAGAAGCATGATGAGCGAGAGCTCGTCAATGCGATACGCAAAGTCAACGGTAAGCCCCCCGGCCTCCATCCACGTGAAGAAGTTAACAACGATCGCCTCGCCCGGATAGGTGGCAAACAGATACACCGCCATTGCAAAGGGCACCGCTACGGCTGCCGTGCCCACGGTGCCAAGGAGCCGCTCGTTGGTGCGCAACGACGCCTGGAAGAGGGGGAGCACTCCACACAGCAGCGCACCGGCCAGCGGGAGCAGAAGGATAAGTCGTACCAGCAGTTCAGGATCCATGCTCGGAAGCGTGAGGCAACATCAAAGGGGTGAGGGCAAGCTGCTCTGCCAACGGGCATAGCAGCCATACAAGACAAAGGAGCAACGCGCCGACACGACGCGCCGGCGCTTAGTGCTTGAACAGGTGAATATCGTTGATATTGACCGTGTTCTTGTTGCGAAACATCGCAATGATAATCGCCAGCCCGATAGCCGCTTCGGCAGCAGCCACCGAAATTGAAAAGAAGACCAGCATCTGTCCGGTCGGGTCGGCCAGCGATTGACTAAAGCCGACGAGAGCAACGTTGACCGCATTCAGCATGAGTTCAACGCACATCAGCAGGACAATGGCATTACTTTTAATCAGCACCCCCAACACGCCAACAGTAAACATAACGGCGCTAAGGGCTAGATACCAGTCAAGAGCGACTTCCATGAGTAAAGCAGCAGAGGCTGATCAAAAACGGAAACAGGGCGGAGTACGCGAGCCGCAGTGGACTCTGTGGGGTTACTCGAAGTGGCGTTTTGCTAACATCACGGCTCCAATGGCAGCGGCAAGCAACAAGAGGGCGGCCACCTGTAGGTGCAGGGCGTACTCGGTGAAGAGCATCAGCCCCAGCGTTTCTGCGGAGCCGGTTTGTGCCGCCACTTCAGCGGACACCTCCGACTCAAGCGGCACATCAAGCCCAGCCAGTATGGTATATAGCAGTTGAGCCAATACGATAACCCCCAAGAAAAACCCGGCGATGGGCGCCCATCCCACGTCGCCCAACTCTTTCATGCTGGACGCCTCCAGGTTCAATAGCATAATCACAAAAAGCACCAGCACCATAATCGCCCCTGCATACACCAGAATCTGGAGTACGCCAATAAAGGAGGCGCTCATGGTCAGATAAATCCCCGCCACACATAGCAGGTTCATTACGAGCGAAAGCGCACTGTAAATGGGGCTACGCGCAACCAGCACCCCAACTGCCGAGGCAATGGCGATGATGGCAAGCACGAAAAAAACAACGGGGGCAAGAGCCATGAATGCAGTGCGGGCGGGTGGATAGAACACAAATGACTGTGTGGAGAGCAGTCAACCTGCATCGCAAAGTAGGGAAGCCCGTTCGTAGGGGCAAGCAGGGGGGTGGTTAATCCCGGATGAATATGCACGATTTGAAGCCGACTGCACCGTCCGTTAACCCCTCATTCACAGCATCCGATTTCAAAAACAGGCTGTGGTGTGCCGCG
>CAZZCI010000134.1:0-6902 GCA_964653015.1 uncultured Rhodothermales bacterium | reverse complement strand
CCCTTCCCGACACTTCAGCGGCATGATCCGAAGTCCTTGCGGTGGTGCCACGAGAGAGATACACCACGTTCAGGTGAGACCACGGTACCGACGCATCTCTTGTGAAAACTATGCAGACCCATGTCAGCAAAGAGCGATCTATTGGGGCTGTAGGGGGCGACGAGGTCCCTGTAGCTCGTGGATGTGTTTTCAGTGAACGACTTGCGGAAACCTTTGCTGCCGCTTTTGTTATGAGCGTATCCCTTCGGGACATGGCGCAGCCCGGTTAGCGCGCCGCTCTGGGGGAGCGGAGGTCCCCGGTTCAAATCCGGGTGTCCCGACACCTTCTAAACGAGGCCAGCCCCCTGTGGGCCCTCACGTACCCCCTTCAACGTCGTTTCTGGCTTTTCTGCTGGAAACGGCGTTTTTTGTTGTACGTCCCCTCCCCACCCGTTTCCTTGTTTGCGTTGTGGCATGAACGAACCCTCGTCCGAAGCGTCCATTCGCCGGTTTGCTGGCGACCTCACACAGATCCGCGAAGCGCGCGGGCTCACCCATGATGATATCCACACCGAAACCCGTGTGGCACGCGATCTCATCAAGGAGTTTGAGTCGGGCGCGCTGTTTCATCGCTCGTCGTTTAACCGGGTGTATCTGCGCTCGCTCACCAAGTCGTATGCCGCTACGGTGGGCATCACGCCAGCCGACCGGGTGCTCGATCATTTGGAGGCCGCGCTGGAAGGACGCTACATGAACGAACTGGCTGTCTCGGAGCTGGGCGCCGACCCCATCGCGCCGCCAACCCCAACGGAGCCGCCCGCCGAGGCCGACACGCCAGATACAACAACCGACACGGCTGATCCCGACACGGCCTCCCCCAAGCCGACAGAGGACGACGCAGACGCACCTCCACCTGATTCACCCGCATCGTCTACGCCAACCACTGACGATGCTGATGATACCGAGGACCAGGCGCCTCCCACAGCCGCTTTGTCGCCTGCTGCACGGGCTGCCGCGTCTGATCCTGACGACACCCCCGACCTAAAGGCCCCGGTCCCGCCGCATCGCAAAAAAACAGCGTCCCCTCCATCGGCAGGGCGCCGTTCCAAGGCCTCCCCCGCTTCTGCACCGTCGTCCACATCAACCGGGAGTGATGCTGGGCTGGGAGCCCGACAAGCCTTCATTGTGGGCGGACTGCTGATTCTGATTGCCGTAGGCGTCATCTGGTTGATTGCGCGTCCGAGCGATGCCCCCGAAGAGCCGCCGCCTTCCGAAACCACCCAGGCCGAGCCTGCCGCTGTGGACACGACAGAGACAGAGCCGGAACCAGCACCTGAGCCCATTCCGCCTGTCGAGCTGGGTGATACGCTGCGGGCGATGATTCACGCCGATGCAGGGGACGTTCAAAGGGTGCGCGTACAACGCGATGGCGACATCCGCCGTCCGTACTGGCTCAATGAAGGCGAAACCATGCTGATGCTGTTCCAAGACCGGTTCGTCATTGAAGAGCAGTTCGATCAGTTTAGCCTGTACATCAACGAGCGTCCCATGCCGCTGTCGCCCACCGATGCGCAGGGCCGCCGCGTGGTTGACCGCGAGGCCCTACAAGCCTGGGCGGATACGCTGCAGGCCGAGCCTGTTGAACTGCCATCGCCCCAGGTTACGCACGACGTGCCCTGACGTGCATTTCGTTTCCTCTCATCGCTTTTCTGCGCTGCCCCATGGATCTGTTCAACGCCCCCCAATCCCAACTCGATACAGCACAGGACCTGCTTGATGCCACGCGTCGCGTCCAAAGCACACTCGATGCTGCTACGTTGAGCGATCTGTCGCTCTCGGACGCTCGCACGCTGCACGAGATGTTGGTGCCCGTGGTGCGCGCCCACGACGAGCGATACTACGCACACGACGATCCGCTCCTGCCCGATGATGAGTACGACCGGCTGTTTCAGGCGCTGCAACAGCTGGAAGCGCAGCATCCGGAGCTACAGACGCCCGCCTCGCCCACGCAGCGCGTCGGGTTTGATCCGCTGGATGCCTTTGAGAAGCACACCCATCCCGAGCCGCTCCTGTCGCTCTCCAACGCATTCGACGCGGACGATGTGCGCGAGTGGTACGAGCGCTGCCAGCGCGGTCTGGCTGATGCGTATGGGGATACAACCCCCGCCGTTGTCGCTGAACTGAAGATCGATGGACTGGCCCTCGCGCTCACCTACGAAGACGGCGCGCTGGCATTGGCCGCCACCCGGGGCAACGGCGTACAGGGGGAGAACATCACCCGCAATGTGCGAACCATCCGGCGCATCCCCCTGCAGTTGGATGCGAACCGTCTGGATCCCCCTGCCACCATGGAGGTGCGGGGTGAGGTGTTCATGCGCAAGAGCGAGTTCGACGCCCTCAACGAGAATCTGACCGACAACGGCGAGACGCCGTTTGCCAATCCACGCAACGCCGCAGCAGGCAGCCTGCGCCAGCTCGATCCATCCATTACCGCGCAGCGTCCCCTCAGCTTCTTCACCTACGCGCAGGGTCCCACCGATGGCTCCACGCCCGACACCCACACCGAGGTGCTTGAAGCGCTGGACGCGTTCGGCCTGCCCATGAACCCGCACTGGGAGCGATTTACGGATGTGGAGGACGCCATCGACTTTTGTGAGGGCTGGGTGGAGCGACGCGAATCGCTTGATTACGAGATCGACGGGGTCGTGCTCAAAATCGATCGGCACGACTATCAAGACGAACTGGGCGCCATCGCCAACGCACCGCGCTGGGCAGTGGCCTTCAAGTTTCCGGCGCGCGAAGCCACCACCACGTTGCGCGACATTACGATCAGCGTGGGGCGTACGGGTGCAATCAAGCCCGAGGCGGTGCTGGAGCCGGTCGGCATTGGCGGGGTGACGGTCTCTCAGGCGACGCTGCACAACGAAGATTACATCACCGAGCGCGACATCCGCATCGGCGATACCGTGGTGGTAAAACGTGCCGGGGATGTGATTCCGCAGGTAGTGCGCGTGGTCGAGGACGCCCGCACGGGCGATGAAACGCCGTGGTCGTTTCCCACGAACTGCCCTGAATGCGGCTCCGAGTTGGTGCGCCTGGATGGTGAGGCCGACTACTACTGCGTCAATACCGAGTGCCCGGCGCAGTTCAAGCGCCTCGTAGAGCACTTCGCGAGCCGCAATGCCATGGATATTGAGGGTTTGGGCGAGCGCCTGGCGGTGCAGCTTGTGGAAGAGGCGGACATCCGTACGCTGGCCGATCTGTATCGGTTGGAGGTGCAGGATCTCCTTCCGTTAGAGGGCTTTGCCGAAAAGAGCGCGCAGAACCTGGTCGATGCCATCGCCGCCACGAAAGAGCGTCCGCTTAGCCGCTTGCTGTTTGGGCTGGGCATTCGTCATGTGGGGCGCACGGTGGCCGAGCAGGTGGTAGCGCATGTGCCTTCGCTGGAGGAACTGCAGGCTCAATCTGTGGAGGAGTTGGAAGCGATCGACGGCATTGGGCCCGTTATTGCAGAAAGCATTCACGACTGGTTTGCGGTGGACGACAACCAGGCGCTTGTGAATGCGCTGCGAGACGTGGGGGTACGCACCGAGCGGCGCCCAGAGGAGGACCCCGACGCCTCCCCCCAACCCCTTGACGGCCAAACGTTTGTGCTAACTGGATCGCTGCCCTCGTTTACACGTCGCGAAGCCACCGAGCACATCGAACGGGCCGGCGGACGCGTTACCTCTAGCGTGAGCGGAAATACCGATTATCTGGTGGCTGGTGAAAACCCCGGCTCGAAGTACGACGATGCAGAAGCGCGCGGCATCCCTATCTTAGATGAAGACCGCCTGATGGATCTGTTGAACGGCGCAAGCCGTTGAGGTCCTGAAAAGCACCCCACGGTCTCTTGTTTTTAGCGCCCCCTACTCTTCCCTCGACCCATGCAAAAGTGGCTTAAGTGGCTTGGTCTGCGTCCAAAGCAAGCCCGTCCGGTTGGCACTGACCTGGAGAGCGGGCAGCAGGAGGCAGAAGACACCTACCGGCGCGATATAATCATTAAAAGCGTGCTCTTTGCTATTCTGGTGTTTGGTGCGCTGGCGGCCTTTCCACGGGGCGAGGTGTTTGAGTACACCGTGCAGGTTGGGGATACGTGGCGGCAGGCTACGCTTGTGGCACCGTTTAACTTTCCAATTTACAAGGACAGCGACCAGGTCGAGCGCGAGCGTGAGCAGGCCCGCCGGACCACCCGTCCGTTTTTTGAAGAGATAGATACCGCTGCACAGACCAGCCAGGCCTATCGGGATACGGTGCAGCAGCAACTCAATGAAACACTGGATGTGTTTGTCAGCTCTCGGTATCAACGGGCTATTGGCAACGACGAGCAGGCCGAAGCCGATTCGTTGCAATACCTTCAGCTGCGTCGCAATGCCCGCGTTACCTTAGATAGCAACCAGTGGGAGGCCCTCACGGAAAGCGCGGCCACCCATTCGTCTGATTTGCAGGAGGTTATCGAAGCCACACAAGAAACCGAGGTGGAGGGCGACCAGAGAGGGGCTGCGCCGCAGAGCGAACGGCTCGACCGTCGTATTTTGCAACACGTGGCCGACGTAACGCACACGTTGCAGCGTCGTCATGTCATCGACATTCCTCTTGATTCGGTGTACACCGACGAAATCATCGTACGCAACGAAGCCGAGCGGATTCAGCGAGAGCTTTCCGTGGATCGGCTGGTTGGGATTCAGGAGGCGTTCGAACGGGCCGAAGAACAGCTTCGTGATGCCTTTCCCAATAATCCCGAGGCCTCGCGCATTGCGTTTGCCTTCTTTCGAGATACGTTTCAGGCTGTCTACGCCTATCAGCACGAAGAAACAGAGCAGGAGCGCAACCGGCGTGCCCAGAACGTGTCGTCGATCTCTGGCGGAGTGGAGCGTGGCGATGTGGTGGTGCAGCAGGGCGAACGCGTTACCTCCGGAATAAAGCAACAGCTGACCTCGCTAGAGCGCGAGAAAAACCAGCGGGCAGCTACGACCATTGCATGGCAGCAGCTCTCTGGGGAGTTCATCCTCATCCTTGTCACCTTCCTGTTTTTCTTTGGGGCGCTCTACTTCCTGCGGCGCGACATCTGGAACGACAACGGACTGCTTACGCTGATGACGCTGCTGTTCGGGCTGGTGATTGCCATGTACGGCGTTGTTATCCGGGTATCGTGGGTCGAGATGTACATTGTACCGGTGGCCCTGGTCTCGGTGACGCTTACCATCATCTTCCGTACGCGTACGGCGCTGTTTGGCACGCTGGTGCTGGCCCTGCTTGGGGGGCAGATGCTGTCGATGGACCTGCAGTATACCATGGCGGTGTTCATTGGGGCCGTGTGTGGTATCTTTAGCGTACGCGATATCAAAAATCGGGGGCAGTTCTTTTTGAGCGCCGGCATGGTGTTCGTAGGATATGCGCTCGTGCTGGTGGGAAGCTGGTTGTTCCTGGGCACCCCTGTCTCGCGCATGGGTAGTGAGTTGCTTTTCGCAGGCATTGGGGCGTCGGTGACGATTGTGGCCCAGCCGCTGCTCTGGGTGATTGAGCGCGTCTTTGGCATCACAACCGACCTTACGCTGCTGGAGCTATCCGATACGAATCGTCCGCTCCTCAAAGAACTTAGCGTGCGGGCGCCTGGCACGTTCAACCACTCGATGCAGGTGGCCAATCTGGCCGAAGCCGCTGCCGACCAGATTGGGGCCAATGCGCTGTTGGTGCGGGTTGGGGCGCTCTATCACGATATCGGAAAGATGCTGAAGCCCCGTTATTTTGTGGAAAACCCGGGTGGTGGCGAAAATCCGCACGACTCTCTGAAGCCCCGCATGAGTGCGCTCGTGATTACGAGCCATGTTAAGGAAGGTATTGAGATGGGTAAAGAGTACGATCTACCCGAGCAGGTGCTGCAATTTGTGGCTACGCATCATGGCACCGCTCGCGTTGAGTACTTCTATAACCAGGCCATCAAGGAGGCCGACGATCCATCCGCTGTGTTGGCGTCGGACTTTCGTTATCCGGGGCCGCGACCGTTCTCCAAGGAAACAGGTATCTTGCTCCTGGCTGACTCGACCGAAGCGGCCAGCCGCAGTCTAGACGATCCCAGCTATGAGCCGCTTCGCAAGTTGATCAATCGTATTTTTGACAACCACATCAAAAATGGGCAGCTTGATGATACCAACTTGACGTTCAAGGAGTTAGGCGTCATCAAAGCCCAGTTTCTACAGATGCTTTCCGGGGTGTACCACGGACGTGTGAAGTATCCGGGTCAAGATGAAGAGTCTACAGACGAGCCGTGGCTTACCGAAGTATCGTTTGATCCAACGAAAGATGTATCGGTGGTGTGGGCCGAAGATGGCTGGCATGCCGGCGTAACCAAAATCGATTCGGATATGCTGGAGCAGCTTCCAGGGGTGCGTGCGCCAAGTGAACCTGATCTGGAAATGGTTGAAGCCTCCATGCACAGCGGCAATGGCGCTCCTGGAGCCCCTCCAGCCCCGCCAATGCAGATGCCCACGAATGTACACCTTTCCGATCCCCGCCAGCGTTCTACTGAAGAGACCGGATCACCGAGGCATCCCGAACTTCCCAGTCCGGAGCAAATCGCAGGCATTGACGCCCCAGACGAGCCCGATGAGGAGACGCCCAACGACGCGTCCAAGTCGTCTGAATGATAGGCTGCCACCTGGTGGAATGTTGGGTGGGCAGTAACGAGTGGGTAGACCTGCTCATCCCGGTGGAGCTCGTTCGGCTTCACGTACAGAGACAGTCTGCACGCTGACCTCACAAACCGCCCGTTCATAGTGAGCGTCCTGAATGCAGGGGAGACGTACGTTCAGTGAGGAAGGGCTCGTAACGTCACAGCACGTACGTGTTTAGCGATGGGCCACAGATTGCCGGGGACGCAAGCG
>CAZZCI010000133.1:0-6912 GCA_964653015.1 uncultured Rhodothermales bacterium | reverse complement strand
CCTCAAGCCCCGGTGCAAATTTGCTGGTCGTAGAGGGCGGCGTCCATGAAAAGGCGTCTTGCACACGCTCGGTATTGGAACCAGTGTCAGTCATAGCGTCAGGGAGATTAGGAGTCGTAAAAACGCATGACCCTATACCGCACTTCTTCCATCTTGCGGACACCTGACGTCCACCCCTCCTCTCCTCCATACCTCCACAACTCGGACCATTCGAAGATGACATACGTGTGAAGAGAAAACGCATCAACACCCCCTCCAACGGCGCATGTCGCCTTGCGCTTCTACCGGACGCTGAATGTCCGCCTGCTCTGGTGTGCATCGTTGGCCTCTTGTAAGTCCTCGCGCTTTCGCTTCCACATATTGCCCTGTTCTGTATGGATTCCTCTGGTGTGTCCAGTTCGCTCATTGCTCCTCTCGTTTCGTTCATCAAAGCCTGGCCCACACACCATAAGGTTGTGTTCGTGCCCCGGTTACAGCTTGGGAAGTCGCTCGAAACCGCGGTCGCTCGCGTACATCCTCATGTCGGACTCCGCTGCATCCCGGCGGCCCAATACGCACAGATGCTGGTACATCCCCCGCTTATGCCTGCCTCCAATGGAGCAGGCTCCACGGCGCTGCCCGATAGCGTCGCTACGTTGATCGCTCGACGCGCACTGCAAACAATACCTTCCGAGCAGCGGAAGGCCCTGCTCCACGATAGCCCCCCGGCTCGCGTCGCACAAGCGCTGGCAAATACCTTCACGATGCTCCGCACCTACGGCGTATCACCCCACAGTTACGAAAGCGCACTATCCACGGCACAACTCCCGACCTCAGTCCAGTCTGCCAAAACCGCTGCATATGCTGCTTACACCCACCTACTGCAGGAGCAGCCCTACTACGATCGTACTGATCTCCTTATACATGCCCGGCAGGCTGTCGCGAGTGGCGCGGTGCCCGATGTGCGGGACACGGTGTATGCTGCGGTGCATGTAACGACGCTGCCAACGCATGAAGCACAGTTCGTAAAGGAGCTTGCCCATGCAAGCACACATCCGCTCCATCGCATTGGACCCCGAGACAATCAGGCTCCGCCACACAGCGTTGCGCAGCTTCCGCTGTTTGAAACGGTGCCTTCGTTTGAGTTGGAAGCAGATACAGAAACTCCCAACTCCCCTGCGGGCACACACCGCTTTGCCCGAGCAGTTGGCGCTACCGAAGAGGTGCGCACCGCGCTGCGCCACATACAGGCACAGGGGCACACCCACGACACGGTCGAAATTGCTTACACCGCCTCGGACCCATATCTCGGACTCCTCATGCAGCAGGCGGACCGCCTCGGCATCGACCTGGCACTAAGCGCAGGCTGCCCGCTGCACCACACAAAGATGGGCCAGGCCTTGCGGGCCTACCTTGATTGGGTGGCCAGTCCGCAACCCTTGAGCGGACTCATTCACCTACTGCGGGGCGGGCACCTGACCCTGCACCGCGCGTGTTCCGATGACGGTCCAAAGCCATTCTCTAACGCACGGGTCGCCTCCTACCTGGCCGAGAACACGTGTCCGGATGGCGCTACACGTATTCTCGAAGCGCTTAAGCTACGCATCCAGCAAACCCAGAGGCATAATTCGGAAAAGGAAGGACTGTGGGCTGCTACGTATCAGGCATTGCATAATCTGCTTGCAGACGTTCCAGCACCTGACGGCACCATGCGGGAGTTAGCCACGCACTTGTACGATGTGTTGACCACCTATCAGCCCAGTCTGAAAGGCCAACCGGAACGAGAGCAGAAGGCGTACGAGCGGATTCTCGGTCAACTGAAGACGCTCAAACAGGAGGTTCCCGCTGACCTCGAAACAGATCGCTCGCTGTCCGAACGCGCCGATGCCTTGCGCACCTGGATGGGGCAGACCACGGTGGCCAGTGCCACGCCGGGTCCCGGACAAGTGCATGTGGTCCCGCTACGAGCCGTCGGATATGCCGGACGCGCGCATCTGTACGTGGTCGGCATGGATAGCGAGGCGATTTCGGTGTCACAACACGAAGACCCTTTGCTCCCCGACGCGGCAAGCGAAGCCCTTAACGCCACCGGATACCGCTTGCCGCGCGCTACCCATCGCATCCAGTACGAAGATCGACTGCTCCGGCACGCCTTGCAGCGCCACACCGGTACTGCGCTCTTTATTATGCAACACATCGATCCCACGAAAAGCGAAGAACGATTCCCGAGCACGCTTTATCAGCAGCTAAAACAGGATAGTATACAAGGGGATGCGGAGGATTCGTCCACGTTGCGCGTTGAAGATGCGGACTACGCACTCGACGCCTTCGACACATGGACCCTTTCCTCCTCGGCACTCTCGGATGCATCGATCCCATCCATCGCAGCCGCCAAACACTTGGCTGAGGCGTATCCTCACATCCAGGACGGCCTCGTTGCTGAAAAAGCACGTGCTTCCCCCGATGTTACCGAATACGACGGATGTCTCCCCAATCCGCCCTATCCCGAACTGGATCTGTTCGATACGGAACGCCCGCTCTCGCCCTCGCGGCTGGAAACGCTGGCCAAGACGCCGTACCTCTACTTCGTGGAGGCGGTGTTAGGCGTGTACTCACCTGATGAGCCGGCGCTTGACGACAGCAACTGGCTCAACCCGCTCACTAAGGGCAACATTCTACACGCGGCCTACGAGTCGTTCATTGGCGATCTCTGTGGCAAACGCATGCCCACTGCTGCCGATACCGACGCCCTCTACGACGGGCTTGATGATGCGCTGGAGGACACGTACCGAGAACGAGGCCGCCCGCCCTCTCCGCGTATCGAAGACACAATTCGCCGCACGTTACGTCAGGATGCGGTCACGTTTCTGCGCCGCGAAGTGGAACGCGCGGAGAGTGATGCGTCTCTCATGCCACAGCATGTAGAGTGGGCGTTTGGAACAGACGGGGACGCTGATCACTCGACGGTCGAACTGCCTGTGGATGGGCATACGCTTCGTCTCCGTGGCAAAGCCGACCGTATCGACCAGACCGACGATGGGTTGGTTGTTCTTGACTACAAGAGCGGGGGCTCAAAGGGGTACGACCCGAACGAAGGCCTCCGCAACGACCGCTGGTCGCTCCAATGGTTGCTGTATGCTCGCGCAGCCGAGCAAGCACTCGGGGTGACAGTGAACCAGTCCGGCTACTATTTTGGTACAGCAAGGGAACAGAGCAAGATCATCCTGTACCGCCCCGTCGCCTATCACAACGAGCTGAACGATATTCTGACGACCCTAGCCACGATGGCTCGTACGGGGACCTTTGCGCCTACAAAAACCACGCTCGACATGAACAAATGGACGTATAATTACACCTCATTGGTTGACACGCTTAAAGCGCGCAAGAATGAGATCAACAAAAAGAGGTGGCCCCACAACGAACGCGTTCACCTGCACCATCCGCTGGCCGACGACGAATGACGTGGGACGGTTGCCGATCCGATTCATCGCCTCCCGTAGCTTCATTACTCTGCTCATCACCCCCCAACTCATTTATGCACTCCTCCTCTTCCGATCAAGCAGATCGCGATCGCATCGGCCCATACGATCCCGACCGACTGCCGTCTCTTGCTGACTTTGAGCCCAACAAGAACTTCCTGGTGCGTGCTTCCGCTGGAGCCGGGAAAACCACTGCGCTCATTGCTCGCATCGAGGCACTGGTGCGCACAGGCGTACCCATTGGCAACATTACGGCGATTACGTTCACCCGTAAGGCCGCCGGGGAAATGAAGGCGCGGCTGTTCGACCGCTTCCAGACGCTGCATACGCAGGCCGATGATCCGGTAGAAGCAGAGCGTCTTCAAAAGGGCCTTGATGAACTGTCGCAATGCTTTGTCGGCACCATTCATAGCTTCTGTGCGCGTCTGCTGAAGGCCTATCCCCTTCACGCCAACGTCCCACCTGATTTCGAGATGGAAACCGAAGACCGGCGGCTGCGCCCCCTTCGCGATCAGGCCTGGTATAACTACGTTGAGCAGATGTATCGCGACCATCCCGAGCAGATTGAGGAGCTGGCAAACGTCGGCTACACCCCCGCGGATCTGCGCCCGATGTTCAAGCGTCTCGGCTACTTCCCAGAACTCACTCCGTATACTGAGCCGACGTCTCCCCCTGCACTCGATGAGTCAATGGAAGCGCTTGAGGCCTTTATTTCAGCGTGGACTGATTATATCCCAACACCACGTCCTGAAAAAGGGAGTTGCAAGGTGATGGATTGGATCTTAAAAGCTAAAAACAGGCTGCAGATCGCACCGCCCGAGACATTGCAAGAAAAAGCAGAGTTGATTAAGCTGTTCGAGTCGGCCCTTAAAAAAGATACCACCCAGTCCGAAAACGACCGACGCGGTAAAGTCACGCTTAAATACTGGGAACCGCCCAAAAGCGAAATAAAAAGTCTACGTGATAACCATATCGTTTCCTTTGTCGAAAGGCATGTAGAGCCTGTGCTTACCGACTGGAACGCCTACGCCCACCGCGTCTGCACAGAGTTTGCATCAGGGGCCGTAGAGGCCTATGCCAACCTGCGCCGTGAGCGGGGCGTGCTCTCCTCCAATGATGTGCTGCGCTACACTCGTAACCTGCTACGCGACCATCCGACCGTGCGCAACCGGCTTCGTGATCGCTTTCCCTGTCTCCTGGTCGACGAGTTTCAGGACACCGATCCGCTACAGGCCGAGATCCTGTTCTACCTTACGGGCACCAACGACGACGCTTCCGACTGGACCGAGATGGATCCGGCCCCTGGATCGCTCTTTGTGGTCGGCGATGACAAGCAATCGATCTACCGCTTTCGCCGCGCCGACATTGCCATCTTTAACACGGTAGCCAACCGCATCAGCGAACAGCCCTACGGCGAAGAAGTCACCCTCACCCGCAACTTCCGGTCGCTCGAAGCTCTCTGCGATGCGTTCGATGCCACGTTCAAAGATACCTTTGCAGCCGACCGAAAGAACGCTGACCTCGATAAACTTGGCCTCCCTGCCGATGCGGTACAGGCCGACTACACCTGTTTCGATGCCGAGCGCGACGAAGCAGCAAATGCACCAGTCGTGCGTCAGAAGATCGTAAAAGGGGTCTCGAACAACCCGAACAATGACATCGCCAGCCACGACGCCGAAGAGATTGCCTGGTACATCTGCGCAGCCATCACCCAGAAGGAGGACGTACTCACCGATACAAACGGAGAGACGCTTGTCAAAGGCAAACCGTCGGATTTCATGATCCTGACGCGCAATACCACACGGCTCTCGTATTATGCCGAAGCCCTGGCCAAGTACAACATCCCGTATACCATTGTCGGCGGGAAGGATGCACACGAATCTACTGCACTGCGGGGCCTCATGCAGCTCCTGAACTGCGTTTTCCGTCCCAACGATGCCTTGGCGCGCCTGGCTTACCTGCGCGGGCCGGTGGTCGGGTTCAGCGATGCCGACCTGTATGCGCTCCATAAAGCCGGAATGTCGTTTGGCGCATGGTGGGGGACTCTTTCCGATGACCTTGACCCAGACCTCCATGACCGTCTCAGCACCGCGTATGCCCATCTTAAAACCACACAGCAGGCCCTGCGCACCATGCGACCGGCAGCGGCTTTCGAACAGATGGTAGATACCACCGGCCTCTTCGCTCGCGCCGTATCCGATCCCGAACAGGCCTCGCTTCAAACCGGACGCTTCCAACGTGTACTGGACGAGATACGCATGCTGGATGCTAAGGGGGAATCGGCATATACGATCTGGCAGGAGCTGGAGCACATTGCCGCAGGCGATGCCGAACTCGACGGCCTCACCCTTGAAACTGGGACCGACGACGCTGTGCGTCTGCTGAACGTGCACCAGGCCAAAGGGCTGGAAGCCAACGTCGTGTTTTTGGCCGATCCGTACGGCGGATCCAGCGGCAGAGTGGATTCGCACGTGTGTCGCGAAGGGGGCAAGCGCACCAACCAGATTGCAGTCCCCTTAATTCGTCTCTACGATAATCATCCAGGCCGTACCATACTTGCTGCACCAGAAGCCTGGGAGACTTTTGAAGACATGGAGATGACCCTCGACGTAGCCGAAGAGCATCGCTTGCAATACGTCGGTGCTACACGAGCGAAGCAGATGCTTGTCGTATCCCGCTACCTGGAAGGCGATAAGGTACGTCCCTGGCAAGTGGTTGAGGGCTACTGTGAAGCTAACAATGTTCCCAAACTTAACCCCCCTGTTCTTAAGTCGCAGGCCACCCCTCAGCAGGTTCCCGCCAACTTTACCAAACGACTCCGCGCGCAACAGAACATGCGACAGCAGCAACAGCAGCCGTCGTATGCACACGCGCCCGTCTCGAAGCTGGAAGGCACTGCCTCCGATACCACTCACACGCCGAGCGGCGCAGCATACAGCAATGACTTTGGCAATGCCATGCATAACCTGTTTGAGCAGGTGATCTTGCACCGTGGTGCCGCTCCATCGTACGACGACCAGACCCTGAGCGCCTTTCTGGAGGATGCCGACCTTACCCCCGAAACCACCATTGAGCGGTTACGCACCGTGCTGAGCCGCTTCCTGAACAGCCGTGTCTGGAACGAGGTGCAAGCAGGAGAACGTGTCCATACTGAGCTGCCTCTGGGACGTCTCGCACCATCCGATACCGACACCGACGTGTCGACGCTACACAGCGGCATCATCGACCTGATCTATCTATACGAGGGCCGCTGGCAGATCGTCGATTTCAAAAGCGATGGGCTCATACCTAACGACAGCGCCTTTCTCCAACGCAAAGTCAGAAAGCAGTACACGCCCCAGATCCGCGCCTATGTGGAGGCTTGGGAAACAAGCACAAGCACCGATCGCGTCGTACAGGGCGCCCTCTGGTTCGCCGATGTACCCAACACCGTCCCCTACGACGCCTGGCAGCC
>CAZZCI010000132.1:1444-6914 GCA_964653015.1 uncultured Rhodothermales bacterium | reverse complement strand
CGGTCTGCAGGGCGTAGATCGGGGTAGAAAACATCATTAGCCCAAACAGCCCAATGAGGACGAAAGGTAGGCTTCGTGTCGGAAGAAGAGACATGACATTATGAGAAGTAGGAGACCACCGAATATGCGCGTGTATCCACTACAGTATAGGCATCTTCATGTCGTCATGCAATACGGCGACGCTCCTGCCGAACGGAGCGTCGCCGCTTGTTTGTGGTGGGAGTCGGGCGTATGGGTTACCACGCTTGCTCAATGCGATCGGGGCCTACGCTGCGCTCGATGAAGTAGAGGATGCGACGGTACTGATCCGTCCAGCTGCTGGGTTCGGTAAAGCCGTGCGGCTCCACCGGATAGGTGGCTAGCTCCCAATCGGTTTTGCCCAGTTCAATAAAGCGCTGGCTGAGGCGAAAGATATCCTGCGGTTGCACGTTGGCATCGACGAGACCGTGCGTCATCAGGAGCGGATCCTCCAGTCCCTCGGCGAAATAAATTGGGGAGGAGCGGACATACGCTTCGGGGTCCACGACCGGGGTGTTCAGAATGTTGGCGGTGTAGGGATGGTTGTAGTGCGCCCAATCGGTGACCGAGCGTAGGGCGGCTCCGCCTCCAAACGAATCGGGTTCGGTGAGCAGCGCCATAAGCGAAATGAAGCCGCCATACGAGCCGCCGTAGATGAAGTTACGATCGGGCGCGATGTCGTGCTGCTCTTCCAGATACGCCGCAAGGTCCACATAATCCTGCAGGTCGCGCCCGCCCATGTGACGGTATATGGCAGTGCGGAAGTCGCGTCCGTAGCCTGCCGAAGCGCGGAAGTCGAGATTAACAACGGTGTAGCCCTGGGCCTTCAGGATGTTGTGAAACATGAACTCACGGAAGTAATTGCTCCAGCCGTAATGCACGTTCTGCAGATAACCGGCCCCGTGCACAAAGAGTACGGCGGCTCCGTTGGGCTCCTCGGGCTCGAAGATCTGCATGGGAACCTCAACGCCATCGGAGGCCTCCATTTCGGTAAGAGTGCCCGGACTCCAGTCGATGGCATTCCATTCGTCGGTGGTTGAGAAGGTAACGCGCTCTTCGCCCTCATCGGTTTGCAGATAAATCTCGGGCGGCTGTACGATGTGCTCATAGAGCAGTCCAAGCGTTTCATCGTCAGGATGGGGGGCTGCGGTGTACTGCCCCTGCTGTTCGGTGAGACGGGTGCGATCGCCCCCTTCTGCAGGCATGCGGTACCAGTGGCGCTCGTAGGGCGACACCTCGCTGCTGGCAAAGAGCCAGTGGCTGCCGTCTTGGGTCAGTTGCGGGTCGAACACCTCGAAGTTGCCGTCGGTGATTTGCTCGGTCTCTCCACTGGGCACATGGGCGGTGTACAAGTGACTGTAGCCCGTGGCTTCGCTTTGAAAGTAGACCGTTTCGCCGTCGGGCATCCAGCCAAGAGTGCTGGGGCCGCCCGCCCACGAGATGCCCGGCCCTGCAATCCAGGCTTCGTCGTGCTGATGGTCGATGACAGACACGCTGCCGTCTTCGGGGTCAAGCCGCGCAATCCAGCGGTCTTTGTTATCGTCGGTGCGGACGTCAACCACGGCGAGGGAGCCGTCGTCATTCCAGTACGGTCCAAATGCTTGCAGGGCGCGTGTGGTGTCGGCATCGAGGGTGTCGGGGTCGGCAATGTCGGCGAGGGGCCACGCTTCGGCATCGGGAAGCGTGGTGAGGTCGACCGTGTAGGTGGTGTCGCGCTCGGCATCGGCCAGGTGGAGTTCGTAGGAGCCATCGGGGCGTCCGACTTTCGGGCGGGCATCAACGGGGTCTGCAAAGCCGGACTCGGTTACGTAGTCGATGATCTGCGTGGGGGTCTCGGCTCCGGGCGCAACAACACCTACTGCGGTGAAGCGCTCGGAGGGATCCATCGAGAGGTGGCTCACCGACTTATCGCCAATGTACACCGGCACGGGATCGGGGTCCGCAGCGTCATCTTTCTCTTCAGCGGCCTCGGCTTTTTCGCTTTGCTCATGACGCTCACGGAGCGTCTCGAAGAGATCGCGCTGTTGCTCTTCAAGAAAGGCTTTCTTCGGTGAGGGCTCGTCTTCGGTGGGCTCATCGGTAGCGCGAATGTCGGTGAGTTGCTGCAGGCTGCCCTGGGCCAGATCGAGCGCGAAGAGCGTGTTGCCATCGCGAAACAGCACGCGCTGGCCATCGGGGGCGAAGCGGGGCTGGCTGAGTGAGCTGGTGGTGCGCGTCAGTCGAAGCGTTTCATCGGTGGAGTGGTCGTAGAGGTATACATCCCCCCGGTGGACGAACACTTTGCGCGAAAAGTCGGATGAGTACGTGTGGCTCCCATGCTGCCACCCTGAAAAGTAGGGTGTTGCAGCACGACGATCTTCGGGTTCCACCTGAACGGGTTCTGGATCGTCGGGCGTAACCTTGTAGAGCGAGTCGCTTGGAAAGTCGCCCTCGGGGTTCCAATCGAAGTAGAGTGCCGATCCGTCTTCATGCCAGCGGGCGTTGCTGGGCCAACTGCCGATCCATGTGTCGGGGTCTTGCATGATGGTGGAGACCGAAAGGGTGTCGGGGGGCGTGTGGGCGTGTGCGGGTACGGCGAGCAGGCCGCTAAGTAGCAGGAGGCCGCTGAGGGCGAAAACATGAAGCAAGCGGATCATGGAGGCAGGGGGCAAGCAAAAAGAGTTTCGGGTGTAGCAACGTACCAAAGAACAGACACGAATGCAGCCGCGCGCCGCGTTTGTGTTAGGGATGTGCGCATTATGCCAAGAACGGTGGGGGTGGCGTAACGAAATGCTGCGTGGCTGCGTCTACATTGTACCTTTCTGCGGATAAAAAACACGGTATGGGCATGATGCAATTTCAACGAGGGATATGGATGGTGGCGCTGTTGGTGCTCGGGTTCGGTTCGAGCAGTGCATTTGCGCAGTCGGATACGCACAGCGGTGTGATGGAGCTGCGTGAATGGCCGGATGTGTCGCAGATCGCCGACTGGGGCGAGGCGGGCTCGGGCTGGCTGACGCAGTTCGAGCGGCTTTCTGTGGAGTATGCCTACGCCCTACACGACGATACCGTGGACTGGACGTTCGATCTGGCGTGGTCGGCGGGCGTGCATGTGTACACCGGGCAAGAGGTGCAATCCGCGCGCCGCGTCTCGGATAAAGGCCGCTTGGCAGAGCTTCACGTATGGGTGGAGGCGCACACTGATGCTGCTCCGGGCGGGGTGGCCTCGGGTCCGATAGTCTTTGAGGAAATGGAAGTCGGTCCGCGTCCCGACCAGGTGGAATTGCTTTGGGAGGCGGTGCCCCTCGATGATATGTTTCAGGGACTTAATGCGGAAGCGGCGCGTGAAGTGCTGGAATCGGAGCCGGACTTTCGGATAGTAGAAGTTGAGCATGTGTATATGCATCCATCAGAAGAGCGTGAGGCTCTTTCGCCCCGCGCCCAGCGTCCGCCCGAGACAGAGCCGCGCCCGCCGGAGACCCGTAGGCCGCGTGGACCGCGCACGTCGGTGGGGATCCACATCGGTACCACGCGCATCTTCCGCCCTGGAGCGCGTCCGATCGGTTCGAGCAGCCCCTCTGCGGATAGCGACAGCGGCGATAGCAGTACGCGCGATGGCCGCCGGGCCGAAGCAAGCAGTGACGATGACGAAAGCGAGTCCAGCAGCCGTCGTCCCAGCCGTTCGCGGTCGTCCGATGATGACGACGACGATGCGCCCAGCCTGGCTCCGGCCGCGCTCGCTGCGGGCGCGGCGGTGGCCGTGCTGGCTGTAGCGGGAGGAAGCGTGGGGATTTCGGGATCTGCCGATGCGCCCATTGGACTCACAAGCGGCTATACGCGTCCAGCGGGCGGAGTATGGCTGCAGGGTCACATCAATAGCGCTGTGCTCACAGGCGAAGGTCAACAGCGCATTAACGTGCAACTGCGCGGCTTCGCCGATGTAGGCTGGAACGCGCTTCAGCCGTCAATCGGAATCGGTGTTCAGGCACAACAAGACGACGGAAGCATTGTGTCGCGCCCGGTGGTGGCGCCGGGATTGGTGTGGAATGCGCAACCGGTGTCGTTCTTTGCGGGGCACGACCTGGTCAATAATACGCCGCAATGGGGCGTGGTGTATCGGTTTAAGTAGTGGGTGCCGTATGTTCAAGTGAGTCGGAATGACATTAAGGCGTGCAGGGGGGCGCTCCGTTGACGTAAAAAGGCAACAGGAGTAGAAATCAAAAAAAGCGCCGACCTGCGGACTGGGCAGATCGGCGCGGTGCGATGGGTGCACTGGACCAAATTGGTGCTACAGAGTGGGTGTTACGGTTTTTCCGTAGCAACGAAGTCGGCCCGTTCGCCGCTGGGCGTGCTGATCACGTTGGTTACGTCGACGCTGAACGACTTTTCGCGCTCTCGGCTGCGATCATACAAGATGCCGGTAAATGTGGCATCGTCTTCCCCCTCGGCCAAGGTTTCAATGGCTTCGGCACTATTTCCAAAAAAGACGCCTTTATAGGCTTTTCCGTAGACTGTTTTTTCCGAATAGGCAAAGCCTTCCCCATCCAGGTCATCCAGTTGGGCGTCGTGCAAGTCGTACAGGCTCATGGTGCAGTATCGGGTTTGATAACAAAATAGACAAATGCGATGTACATCCACCAACCAACGAGGCAACAACCTCCTTAATCAGCGGGCACAAACAATAACACACGCGCTGTCATGGCACTTCCCGTCATGCAACAGCGCATGGTGTATCGGCATGAACGGCTTGCTTCATTCCAATCAATTCATGCGGAATGAATATGAAGCGGTTCACACTTAAGATGCCGTATTGTAGTCTACCATGTTCGCCCGTTCATCGTTTCCTACCTGAAAAGTATCGCCTATGTCTGACCCCGCCGCGTTTGCTCCAGAGCGGGTTCGTGCCGCGCAAGAGGGCGACGAACAGGCCCTGCACGCATTATTGCAGGCCCTTGAGCCCATCCTGCGAGGTTACTTCATCAAGCGCATCGGGCAAGGGCCCGATGTCGATGATCTTATTCAAAACACGCTGCTCCGTGTCCACAAAGGATTGGACGACCTCAACAAACCGGGCAGCTTTAAGTCGTTTGCTATGAAGGGGGCCTTGTTTGAGTTGCAGGACTATTATCGGGGGCGCTATGATATGAAAGAGCAGTTGTACGATCCTGAAAAGCCGCTGCAACGCACCACCCAGGCGAACGACTCTCTTCCCAGCATGGATGTCGACAAGGCGTTAGACGCGCTCTCCCCCAAAGCGCGGCGCATCATTGAGCTGCGCGAGTACGGGTATCGCTATCGCGAAATCGCGCAGATGATCGACACCACCGAGGCAGCTATTAAGATGCAGGTGAAGCGGGCCTTCGATAAAATGCGCGATGCATTAGCCAGCATACTCGCCTTTGTGATGCTTATAAGCTGACCGTCTGCATCTGGGACGTATCCTCTAAGAGGCCCAGAGTGGCGGTACGGCTAT
>CAZZCI010000132.1:0-1344 GCA_964653015.1 uncultured Rhodothermales bacterium | reverse complement strand
GTACGGCTATCACAATTGTATCCAACAACTTATGGTGTTATACGGATGGGCTGCATGATGTCTGTTACTTTGTTTGCCTCTAGGGCGGCTTACATCCACAGCGGGCCAATATGTCCGTAACAGACGTTTTACAGTGCGCTTCCGCCGCTGCGGAGGCTTTCGTGTTCTGTCTGACACCTATCAACCGAATTGCCCATACGCCATGGATTCACTTTTTGAAGCGGTGCTGTTCTACGACGATCTGTCGGAGGAGCGGCGCGCGGACATTCGCGAGACACTCGCCGACCACCCGGAGCTGCAGGCTACCCTGTCGCAGTGGATGGCAGTGCGCGCAGCGGTGCGGCGCGACCTTGAAGCCGATCTGCCCGAGCGCGATTTGCTCGTGCTCTACGCGCTAGATGAGGCCGGAATGGCACACGTCTTAAGTGCCGATGAACGCACTGCCTTGCAGGCGGCTCGTTCACGTATCGAAGATGCGCGTGCTGCGCATCCCGCACTCGACGATATCGTAGAGCGTATTCAAGAGGAGCAGCGCGTTTTCCATGCCACATGGACGGAGCACGTTGAGCCTGCTATGGAAACAAATGGCGTGCGGCCCGAGCGCGATGCCAAAGCGCGTCGCAGCCATCGTACAGCCGATCGCTCGTGGGCCCTGCGCCTGGCTGCGGGCGTAGCTATGATTGTGCTTGCCATCGGTATTGTGTTCATGCTACCGGATGCGCCTAGCACCACCACCGTCGATACGGATAACGGAGAGGTGCGCACGGTCAACTTAGCTGATGGATCGACCGCACGCCTGGTGGGCGTAACCCGGTTCACCTATCCGGATGAGGTGCCAGAAGACGATGCCTACACGGTAACCGTGCACACGGGCAAAGCGTTCTTTGAAGTGCCTACAACAGGCGATGAACAGACTTTCGTAGTCGAGACGCCCACAGCACAGGCGGAAGTATTGGGAACGCAGTTCGGCGTAGACACCGCACCACACCATACCGATATTACGTTAGCCGAAGGGGCACTGCGCGTAGGGACACCCGGATTCGACGATCTGTTTGAAACGCTTGAGCCGGGCACCTCCAGTCGTGTGGAACGCGACCAGCCCCCTACCCCTCCGGAGCGTGTCGAGCTGAACGATGCACTGGCATGGACTGGGCTCTTTATCTTCCGGCAAACCCCCATGGAGCAGATTGCCACACAACTGGAGCAGGCCTACGAAGTCACCATTGACGTAGACGACACCTTGACCGATGCGACCGTAACCGGCACGTTTGAGCGCGATCAGGACGTAAACGAGGTGCTCAATGCCATTGCGGCCACGCTTGGCGTAACCGTCGATCAGCACGA
>CAZZCI010000131.1:0-6919 GCA_964653015.1 uncultured Rhodothermales bacterium | reverse complement strand
CGCCTGCTCTATACAAATGAGCGGGTGGGGTGCGTTGTATGAACCCGTTCTACAAGGCCTAAGTAGATCAACAAAAATACATTTACATTTACACCTTGTCATCGCGAGGAGGGAGCCCTGCGACCGACGCGGCGATCTCATGCGTCACTTGCAGGGATTTATCCCATTTGCAAGGTGCAAGATTGCCACGTCGCTAACGCTCCTCGCAATGACATAATCGAAAGATTATTTCCCGGTCCTACCTAGTGGTTGGTTGTTGACTTTGGATGCGAGCGGTTATGAGCATGTTTGTTCAGCAAATGCATTTATTCGGTTGCACATGCTAATGCGTACGCTAACAGGAATAGGACTCATGCTGCTCATGAGCATAGGCGCTGTGGCTGCACAAACCCCAAATGGGCTGTATCCAGAACGTGCCGATGCATACTCCACCGAGCATCAGGGCGAGGCGCTTTTGATTTGGCAACAGGGTGAACGGATCCATGAAGCCTATCCAGGTGATGCCCAGGCCAATACGCCCCACGCGCTGGCGAGCATCAGCAAAACCCTGACGACCCTCGCCGTGCTTGCCGCTGTAGATGACGGCCTGATCGAGCTGGATACGCCGCTGGCCGAGTCGGTCGTGCCTGAATGGAACGACGGTACCGACCGGGCCCGCATCACCATGCGACAAGTGCTGAACCTGACTGCTGGGTTTACGCCGCGTTGGGGAGCAGACGCCCTCTCGTTCGAAGAGGCGATGGAGGTGGAGCTGGTTCATGAGCCGGGCGCCTCGGTGCGATACAGCAGTACGCCGTTTCAGGTGGCTGGAGCGGTGCTACAACGCGTGCTTAGCAGCGAATCCCCCGAAGATTACTTGCACCGCCGCGTGCTAAAGCCAATAGGCATTTCGACCGTTACGTGGGAGCGCGTCTCTGATACCAACGATGCGCATCTCGGGGGCGGCGCCTCTATGACTGCCCCCGACCTGCTTCGGGTGGGACAGCTGCTCTTGCACAACGGCACGCATAACGATACCCAAGTCATTGATGGTGACGTGATGCGCGCCCTGACTGAGTCCACCGAAACCAATCCAGCATACGGCCTTGGCGTGTGGATGAATGCAGCCGTTGATATGGAGTCGCCGCTGCTCATGCACCTGCCGCCTGCCGTGGCTGTGCCCGATGGTGCAGACGGATTGATCTACAACGATGGGCCGAGAGACCTGTACATGGCAGCTGGGCTTGGCCATCAGCGCCTGTATGTAGTGCCGAGTCATGAAGCCGTGGTGGTGCGCTTTGGCCGTATGGGTCGTCCCTGGCACGACGGAGCCTTCTTGGCGCGACTACTTCACGACACTGAGCATGCCCCCTCTGCCGAGCAAGAACACCGTCTGCGTGCCCACCAATGGCGTGCGGTGCTCACGCCGCAGCTCGACCTGACGGAACAGCAGCAGCGCACGCTACTGCCGCTGCTTGTAGAGCGGGCCCGGGCATGGAGTAATCTGCGCGCAGTGTGGAATGTCCGCGAGCGTACCCCAGAGCGCCGCCACGATCTGCGTGAAGCCCAGCAGGCGCTGCAGCAGGCCGAGTCGGCTATTGAAGCTGAGCTTACCGATGAGCAGGCCGACGCGTATCGCGAGTGGAAGCGCGACCAAATGCGGCCCCAACGCGGTCCAATCATTCGCGACCCGGCGCCAGACTCGTAAGGGCGTCGTTTTAATCCATCGGTGGTGGAGGCGTGTAACCAACAGTGGATCTCTGGGCAAGGGTCATCCGTGTATACTATCCCTCCGTTGTTTGTCCGTTACATCTACACTTGATGTGCCATGGCCTCTCACGACCTCTCGCCTTCTGCGCTTCCCTCGCACGTCACCATTTGCGATGTTGGGCCGCGTGATGGGTTTCAGTTTGAGGACACTTTCATCCCAACCGATGAAAAAGTAGCGTGCATAGAGGCGCTTGCCGATGCGGGGGTGCCACGGATTCAGGTTACGTCGTTTGTGCATCCCGATTGGGTACCGCAAATGCGTGACGCCGAAGACGTATGCGCTGCACTTCCGCCACGCGACGATGTGGTCTACAGCGGGCTCGTGCTGAATATGGCAGGCTTAGAGCGTGCGCTGGACACAGATCTGCAGCATATCGACTTATCTATTGCCACGCATGATCGCCACAGCCGCGACAATGCGAACATGACGGTGAATGAGGCGATCGAGCAGGCCGAGCAAATGATTGGGGTGGCCAAGCATGCAGGTACAGAGGTGCAGCTTAACTTTCAAACCGTGTTTGGCTACGAGGAGCCGGGCGACACCCCGCTACAACAGGTCGTTGACATGGCGCGTCACTTTGCAGCGCGCGGGCTCGACTCTCTCTCGCTGGCCGATTCGACGGGCATGGCCAATCCACGCATGATTCAGGAGCGCGTTACGGCGGTTCAAGAGGTCATAGACGATACACCGCTCGTGTTGCATTTGCATGACACTCGGGGGCTTGGCTTAGCGAACGTGATGGAAGCGCTTTCATGCGGTGTTCATTGGTTCGACACCTCATGCGCCGGTATGGGAGGATGCCCGTTTATCCCGGGCGCCACCGGCAACATTGCGACAGAGGACACAGTGTATCTGCTCGATCAGTTGGACATTGACACCGGGGTGGATGCGCGCGCCGTGGCCGAGGTGTCATGCCACCTCGAATCGTTGCTCGATAAGCAGTTCGCCGGTACCATGCATCGCCTATGGAGCCGCGAGGTAATGGCGTAAGTGACCTCAACAATGGTTTTGGGGATTGCCGGGTGGTTTCCCCTCCATTCTAGCCTTCCTCTCCGGGGAGGCTAGTCCTTACACATAACTTTTTCTTTGCTATGTTGTTTATTTAAAGTGGTTTCCTCCACCGCCTGTTCAATGAGAGACTGTTGGATCCCACAAAAAGAACCCATCTGGGCGTCTTCTCGGGGGAATGGATCCTGAATCAAGTTCAGGATGACGTATCGGGGGGCGGTGCCGAAGACGAAGGCCCCCTTTCAACCCCAACGCCCCTCTCGAATGTCATCCAGATCCTGAATCAAGTTCAGAACAGACAAGCAAGCCGAACGCTCGTGGCGATGCTCCGCGTCGCCACGCCTGCTCCCAACCCGCCGCCACCTGGTTCAGTACGGTCGCGACACAGAGGAGCCGGAGGTCATCCCCCTGGCGCAATCGCCACGAGAGACGAGATCATATCGCGCTGCAGGTCATCCTGACGCCGCCCGGTGCTTGTTCCAGAAGCGCTTTAGGCCGGTCACCGCCATCCAACTCGGGTTGGCTGTTTCGTAGCGCGTCCACAGCGGACCCGTTACACCATCGGCCTCAGCTTCTGTGCGCAGCCAGTCGGTGACGGCGTCGTGCAGGGCGTTGTCGCTAGGATCGGTCGCCATGAGCTCTTCAGTGAACGCCTCTACCGCATCCAGCCGCTGGGCAAGCTGGTCCAGGTGATCGGTCGGATCGGTGAACAGTCCGAAATGGGTGGGGGCGATGTGCGTCAGGTCGCGTGCGCGAAGGCGGTCTATGCTGGTGCGCCATGCATCCAGGTCGATCTCAGGCGGGGCAAGCGGCGGCGCAATATGCCGGGCTCCCGGTAGACGGACTCCAGCTACATCGCCGGTAAAGGCAATGCCGTCAAGCAGATAGGTGTGGTGGTGGTATGCATGACCCGGTGTGTCGAGTGCTTCGATTGTGCAGCCCCCCACCGATACGATGTCCCCATCGCTGAGGGTGTTGAGTTGCGATTCGGGTACCGGACGCATCTCCCCCCAGAGCGTCTCCATGTCATCGCCGTAAATGCGCGAGGCGCTGCTCCAGAGTCCGCTCGGGTCGGCCAGGTGGCGGGCGCCCACCTCGTGTACGTGCACCGTAGCGCCTTGCTCGGCCCACCAGCCTGCGGCCCCGGCATGGTCGAGATGGATGTGCGTAACGAGAACATCGGTCACATCGGCCGGCGATCGGTCCATTGCGTCGAGGCGTGCGGTCACCGTGTTTACGACCGTCTGCGGGCCGGTTTCGATGAGCAGGACGCCGTTGTCATGCGGAATGCAAAAGACTGCAATGGCTTCGGGCACGCCCTGAAAGTGCGTATCGATGAGGTGGATGCGATCAATCATGAAGCAGTATAGAGGCAGATGAGCAGTGGATGCGAAAAAGTATAACGGTCTCTATTCGGCCTGTAGCGTTTCGGCAAGGCGAGGCAGCAACGTGCCGGTTCGTTCTTCAATGCGCAGGTGGGCGAGTGGATCGCCTCGGGTGGGGCCCAGGTTGACGATGCCGACCGGACGCGCCTGATCGGCAGCGCGGCGTACAAAGCGAAAGCCCGAGTAGACGGCCAGCGAGGAGCCCACCACCAATAGCATCTCTGCCGTCTCGAAAAGGCGCCAGGCGGCCTCGACGCGAGCACGGGGCACCGATTCCCCGAAGAACACAACATCGGGTTTGAGTGTGCCGCCGCAACGTAGACAACCCGGCACGCGAAATGACCGAGTCTCCGCATCGGGCAGCACAGCGTCGCCATCGGGGGCAAGGGTGGCAGACGAAGGAGGCCACGTCGGGTTCTCCTGTAATAAACGCCGCTGGTGAGCACTACGGTCTACGCGTCGGTTGCAGCGTAAGCAGCGCACATCGGCCAGGGCGCCGTGCAGTTCTACGACGGTGGTGCTGCCGGCTTGTTGGTGCAACCGGTCGACGTTTTGTGTAATGATGCCGCTGACGTAATCGCTCGTTTCGAGGGCGGCCAGCGCCTGATGACCTGGGTTGGGCGTGGCTTCAGTGAAGCGCGGCCATCCGACGGTGCTGCGCGCCCAGTAGCGGCGGCGGGCGTTGGCATCGCGTACAAATTCCTGATACGAAATGGGAGCGCGGGCGCGCCGGGGGGAGTCGGAGCCGCGATAGTCGGGGATGCCCGATTCGGTGCTGACGCCGGCCCCGCTTAGCACCACCGTACGGCGAGTGCGCATCAGGTCGGCCAGCGCAGCAATGGAGTCGATACCAGCCATAAGCAGCAGCGCGTTTGGGTTGTGTGTGGAGAAGCCAACCTCTATGTTGAACGGTGCGTTCCTCTATTCAAAACCACCTAGCGTACCTATGGGACCTGAACCGTATGAGTTGTTATTTGCGGCCATTATCGTTGTGTTTACGGTGAGCATGGTCTATGCTGGGTTTAAGCAATGGCTTACGCATAGGTCAGGGACCCGCGAAGCGGGGGATATTGCTGTGATGCAGGAGGCGCTGGAGGAGGCGGCTGAAGAGCGCGAGGCCTTGAAACGGCGCATTCAGCATCTGGAGGCCATTGCTGCTGAGGATGATTTCGGCAGCTCGTCTGACCTGTCATCGATAGATGCAGATCTCGATAGCGATGTCTCCGATGCGGAGCGCTCCTCGGGATCTGCGCGCTCGGGGCCGTCTCGCACCCGTAGCTGAGTTGGTCAGCCAGCAGGCCCCTGCTTCAATCGTCTTTTTCAAACAGCAGGGTGAGCAAGCGAGGCAGGGCTTCGCCGTCGTTTTGCCATTCGCCCATGTGGCAGAGCGAAAATCCACTGGCCAGCGCTTCGTTGAGGTAGTCGGAGGTGGCATGCGGATACGCGTCGATCAATACATCTTCTCCGGTATCGGGGTGGGTGTACTTGGCTTGGCTGCCCAGCAGTTGCTTGTACGGGTGCAGCTCGGCTAGATAAAACAGGCCGCCGTGCGCCAACACGCGATATGCTTCATCGAGCACGTGGCCAACCGATTCGAGATGTTCAAGCACCAGCGTGGCTACTACAATGTCGAACGAGGCATCGGCCAGTGGCCACGTGCCAGTGATGTCGCCGTGCATAAACTGCACATGGTCATCGCCCACTTGCTTGCGGGCGTGGCGAAGCATGTTTTTGGAGAAGTCAACGCCCACCACCTCGTCGGCGTGGGCCGCTATGTGCGCTGTATTGTATCCGGTACCGCAGCCCACATCGAGCACACGTGCGTCGTCCCAAGGGAGCGAGGCATTGCGTAGCGCACGGGCACTAAGGTCGCGAGTTGGATTGCTATCGTCGTTGTAAAAAGCCGCCCACTCATCGTAGGCCGTTTGGATACGATTGGACGCGTCGGTCATGGGAGAGACATTCCGAAAGTCATACAATACATCGAACTCAACGAGGCAACGGGCTTAGCAGCATATCGTGCCCGGACCGCAGCGTATCTTTGGGACTGCGAGCACTGCGTGCCTGCAGGCTGTTGATTCGTGTAACAAAAGCACCGAATGAGCGAACAAAGGCAAACCAGACAGGTACTGGAAAACGAGTGTATTATCTTGTACCTTGTGTGCAACCCCGCCCCCTTTCGAGTCGGTTTTATGAGGTGACTTTACTATGCGTGCTTTCCTTTCTTTGCTCTGCTTAGTCTTTATGCTTAGCGTGGTGCAGCCTGCCGAAGCGCAGATGCGCAACACCGACACCGCTCCTGCTGCAACCGAGTTGTACGATAGCAACGCAGCCACAAGCGATCTGCTGAGCACCCTTTTCAGCGATGACCACTTTCGCATGGGCCACAGCTACGAAATGTCAATGTCGAGCTTTGGCGGCAACGCACATTCGATGGGCATGTACACCAACAGCCTCATGTGGCAATTTAACGAACAGTGGGCCGCACGCGTGGATGTGAGTCTGGCCCACTCGCCCTTTGGCAGTGGATCTGCGTTTAACGACCAAGACCCACAGCTTTTCTTGCGCAATGCCGAGGTGGCCTATCGCCCATCTGAAAACATGGAGTTCCGCTTCCAGATGCGCCAAAGTCCCCACGGTTCGTACATGAGCCCATACGGCATGAACCCGTACGGACGGGGCATGAACCACGCTGCCTTTGGCGCCTCGACCCATCAGAACGAGTTGTTCTGGCGTAACTAGCTAGGCCATGCGTAGGCCATGCGTAGGCCATGCG
>CAZZCI010000130.1:0-6941 GCA_964653015.1 uncultured Rhodothermales bacterium | reverse complement strand
CTACGGGCTCTGATTCTACGGGCTCTGATTCTACGGGCTCTGATTCTACGGGCTCTGATAGAGGGGGCCAAGCGAATCAGGAAGTCGAAGTCGATGAGATGTACCAACATGCGGGGGAAAAAAGGAGATCCGCACCTGGATCCCAATGATCCTCCCCGGCAGCGGGCAAATAAGCAGCGCGGACGGGGAACGTATGCCAATGACTGCATACCGATTGTCGGGCTGGTCTCTCGCGAGACCGGATCGGCCCGCTTCCAAGTTTGCCCCGATACAACAACCGCAACGCTCCAGGAGGTCGTTACGGAAGAGACGAAGGAAGAGGCGCTCATTTACACCGATGAAAACCGCTCGTACCTCTGGCTTGAAGATGAGGAGGAACCGCGCGAACGGCTGGCGATCAACCACGCCACTGGCTGGGCCGCTGATCGAGACGGGGATGGAATTCGAGAGGTGCACGTGAATACGATCGAAGGCATTTGGACGGGCTTACGGAACCGACTGCGGCTGTTTCGAGGCGTACACAAAGACTACCTATCCGGGTATGTCGCAATGTTTGAGTTAGCCTTCAACCACGACCATGTAAGTCCCGATATTCTACAGCGGATGTGTGGACTATAGCTTCACCATAGACTTAACATGAGCCAATGTTTCAAATCCGCAACACATCTGCACCCCTCATGTTGCGAAAGTGCAACGTCATTGTATCAGGCCGTCGTACGCCATCGCCCTTCAGGGCCTTTAAACAGGGGGGCAATTTTTATTGTGTAGCAATGATGAAGTGGAATGGGGTTTGCTGTTAATAGATAGCGCAGAACAACTCGAAGTGTGGACGACAGCACGTCGCTGCTTCTTCTTCACGTCGATCTTTGTTCTTGGCGACGATCTTTTTCTGGATCTGATACTATCGAACGCATACCGCTATGACCACTCGATACGCGCTTGTCTCCTCTCTTCATGTGTTCACTGCCTTGCGAACCCGAGCAGTTCGCATAGCAGGCATGGCCCTGCTCATTGGACTGATAGCCGCGCTGGTTTTGTCTAACGCCGCCCATGCGCAGGACAACCCCGACTTCGAACTGGCGCCGAACGGCGTAACCGTGCTTTGCGATGACGCCGACGTGGGCGACACCGGCGAGGTGAACGGCACAGTTTACACCAAGCGTACCGCCGACCAAATTACCACCGATAATGCCGCCACGACGTGCACCAGCGGCATTACGGATATGAGTGGGTCATTTTTCTCAGGCGATAATTTTTTTGAGGATGACTCTTTCAACGAAAATATCAGCACCTGGGACGTCTCCAGCGTCGAAAACATGCGCCGCATGTTCTTAGGTGCCCACTCGTTCAACCAGGACATCGGCGACTGGGACGTGTCCAGCGTCGAAGATATGAACCGCATGTTCAGAAGAGCCACCTCGTTCAACCAAGACATCGGCTCCTGGGACGTCTCTAATGTCGAAAGCACGTCCATTTTTGATTTGGACGGTATGTATGGCATGTTCAGTGGGGCCTCCTCGTTCAACCAGGATATCGGCGAGTGGGATGTCTCCAGTGTCGAAAACATGGCTGCTATGTTCGAGGACGCCCAATCGTTCAACCAGGATATCGGCTCCTGGGATGTCTCCAGTGTCGAAAACATAGCTGGTATGTTCAAGTTCGCCGACTCGTTCAATCAAGACATCGGCGGGTGGGATGTCTCCAGCGTTGAACACATGCGCTCCGTGTTCCGTGGAGCCGAGTCCTTCAACCAAGACATCGGAGGCTGGGACGTATCCAGTGTGAAGCGTATGGGTCGCATGTTCGAGGACGCCCAATCGTTCAACCAAGACATAGGCGGGTGGGACGTATCCAGTGTGACGGGTATGGATAACATGTTCGTTCAAGCCACCTCCTTCAACCAAGACATCGGCGGGTGGGACGTGTCAAATGTCTCCAAAGCCTTGGGTATGCTTGATGATTCCGGGTTGTCCACGGAAAACTACGATGCGTTGCTGATCGCATGGTCAGAATTAGATTTGAATAGCAGCACGCTCACTTTTTTCGGAGCTGCGAGCATTCAATACACTCTCGACGCCGCGTCCGCCCGCCAGTCCATCATCGACGACTTTGGATGGACAATTAATGATGGGGGGCTTGTTGCTCCAGACTTCGATGATGCCTTCATCACCACCTGGAAAACGACGGAAGCGGACGAGGAAGTTTTCATCCCTGTCGCGCCCAATACCGACTATGTCTCTGCAATTGACTGGGGAGACGGTACCGTGGAAGACATCGCCGGCACCGATCCCAATCCGACCCACACTTACGATGAGGCTGGCACATACGAGATCGCTATTACTGGCGACTTCCCGCGTCTGTTTTTGAATGCGGGCGGTTCTGAATCTGAGGGCGATGAAGAAAATGCCCGAAAGCTGCAAACCATTGAGCAGTGGGGCACCATTGAATGGACGAGTATGAGGAAGGGCTTTTCGGGCGCTGAAAATCTGATCTACAAAGCCACAGATACGCCGGATCTCTCCAATGTCACCAACATGGAGTATATGTTCAGGAAAGCTGAGTCGTTCAACGGAGACATCAGCGGATGGGACGTCTCCAATGTAACTAATATGCGCGGTATGTTCGTTGAGGCTGAGTCGTTTGACCAGGACCTCAGCGGGTGGGATGTACGCGGTGTTTTCGATGATGAGAGCTTAGGCTTTGATAACACCATGGAGGAAATGTTCGATGACTCCGGGTTGTCTACAGAAAACTATGACGCGTTGCTGACCGGATGGTCGGAGATAGACCTCAACCCAGACATTACGCTCGGGGCCGCAGGAATTCAGTACAGCCCAGGTGCCGAAGCCGCCCGCCAATCACTCATTGACGACTTTAACTGGACGATTAACGATGCGGGGCTTGCTGCTGTGCGCGCTACACCAACCATCGTCTTCGATGATCCACGGGCGACATCCAGCTACCGCCTGGTGGGCCTGCCTGGTCAGATCGATGAAGATGTGGCTGCCACGCTCTCCGGCGACCCCGACACCGGGTGGCGCGTCTTCCGCGACCCCGGCACCGAAGAAGAGGACCTGGAGGCATACGATGGATCCGACGCGTTCCGATTTGCGCCGGGCCGGGGCTTCTGGATGCTCAGCCGCGAGGACTGGGCCGTAGACACGACCGTCGATCCGGTGGCGCTGGATGAGGATAGCACCACCACCGTGCCCTTGCAGGAAGGGTGGAACATCCTCTCCAATCCGCTGGACCGCTCTGTTGCGTGGGACGCCACACTCGGACTGGCAGCCAACGACGGCTTGACCGAATCGCTCTGGCAGTGGGACGGCGGATGGTCGGAAGCAGACACCTTCACAAGCGCTCGCGAGGGCACCGCTTTCTACCTGTTCAACGACGCCGAACTGGACGAACTGACGCTGGCGCACCCCGATGCAGAGGCGCCAAGTAGTGAGGCGCCCGTTGTTGCTGCGACGACCGAGGAAGCGGAGACGCTGCAGTTTACCGCTACCCTGGAAAGCGGCGAGGCAGGAAACGAAAACCAAGTAGAGGATATCGAGCTGGGTACGGTTACGCTGGGCCATGCACCTGAGACCCGCGCCACACGCATGCCGCCAGCCCACTTCCTCCCGGCTCAATTTTCGGCCCGCAGCGACGACATCGCCGAACACAGCGCCCTTAGCTCACTGCTCAAAGAGCCCGCCTCCGGCATGCATGCTACCGAAGACGGACACGCCTTCGACCTGCGTCTTGAACCTGCAGCGGGTGAGATGGCCTCGAATGAGGCTCCTTCAGATGAGACGTCGCCCGAGGAACAGACGATCGCCCTTGCGCTCGGCGAAGCCCTGACCGCCGAGCAGTTCCCCGGCGAGGAGGCGCTCTTGATCGGCGCCGATGGCACGCGCTACGATCTACGTGAGATGGACGCAGGCGAGACCGTGCCCGTGACGCTCACGGACGAGCCCGCCGAGCTGCGCGTGTTGATCGGCAGTGAGGCCTTCATCGACGATGAACTGGAGGTACCAGACGAGATCACGTTTGGCCCGGCCTACCCGAACCCCTCGCGCGGCCTAGTGACGGTGGAGGTGGCGCTGCCCAGCGATGCGGAGGCAGACATCGTGCTCTACGATATGCTCGGTCGCCGCGTGGCAACGGTGCACGAGGGCGCGTTGCAGCGCGGCTTAAACGAAGTGCAGTGGAGCGGCGACAACCTCGCGAGCGGCATGTACTTCCTGCGCCTGCAGACCGAAGGGCAGACCTTCACCGAGAAGGTGGTGCGCGTGCGGTAAGGTAAGCGTGCGGTAAGGACGACTCTTTCTGGGCTTTTCTGGGACCGCCCGGCTGACACCGTGTAGACGCATTGCCTATGCGATATCAGCCGGGCGGGGTATCCCGGAGGCGGAGGCTACGGGACGCCATTACAAGCACCACTAAACTAAAACGGTTCATCAGAGGCGCGCTGTTTTGTCCCCTCTGCTTTTGACCTGCTCTATTTTGATCGTATTTGACTCCTTCATGACTATGAATACCAACACGCTACATAAAAACTTTTCTGCACCGCCCCGATCTCCCATCGGCCTGTGGATCGCAACCGCCGTGCTGGGCCTGCTGCTGATCGGCACGGTCACCGCCTGCGATTCCACGACCGACGCCAACGGTGAAAACGGCGATCCCCCCTCCGAAGCGGTGTTTGCGGTCGATCCGGGCAGCATCGACTATGGCGATGTGGACACGGAAGAGGCGGCTGAAGAGGTAGTCACCATCACAAATGATGGGGGTGCTACGCTGGAAGGCAACATCAACGTGGAAGACGGGGCAGCGCACTTCAGCGCCTCGGAGACCGGAAGCTATGAGGTGTCAGCCGGCTCAAGCCTGGAGGTGACGGTGACGTTTGCGCCGGAGGAGGAAGCGGAACTGGAAGGCATGCTGTCGATCACCCACAACGCGGGGAATGTGTCCAGCCCCGCCGAGGTATCGCTAAGCGGCACCGGCATCGTCGAACTGGCCGACCCGCCGGATCGTCCGTAGTGGTACTGGGGTAAATCCAATTATGTTGCCAGGGAAGATCCCGGCGCTGGGGCGCTGGGGCGCTGGGGCCGGGATGACTATGCGTGTTGGCAGTTCATGCTCTCCCAAGACTCAGATATGACAAAATAGCTGTGTCACACCTGAAAGTTAGGGGGGAGGATTGTATCAAACGCTACGTCGCACTTCATCAAAAAACGGCTATGGTAGGCCCCTGACCGTACAGGTGTACAGCTCTTGTACCGTCACAGCGTGCTGTGTACGTGTTTAGCGATGGGCCACAGATCGCCGGGGACGCAAGCGGTCCCCGGCTATGGATTGTACTCACATCGCGTCGTTCTGTAGCCCGGGATCAGAAGCGGAGCGGATGTCCCGGGCGGCCAGTGAACCGTGCCAAGCAGATACAGCGTACCGCCGGGCCGTCCTATACATGTCTTATACATGTCATGCTGAACGCAGTGAAGCATCTCAGCGCGATGTGGCCGAGGGCCCTGCTGCTCAGTGTCCACGAGGTGCACCCTGCGCGCACCGGACCGGGCGAACCCGTAGGGCATGGCGCCCAGATCCTTCCACCGGGCGGCGTCAGGATGACTGCAAGACGATATGATCTCGTCTCTCGTAGCGACGCAGAGGGGCCGTAAGGTCATGCCTGTTGTGCACCGCCACGAGCGTGGTACTGACGGGAATGCGGTGCCCCAGCAAGCCGGCGACGCAAGCGGTCCCCGGCTATGGGTTTGCTCACATCGCGCCGTTCTGTAGCCCAGGATCAGGAGCGGAGCGCTGGGAGCACCGCGACCGAGTACTCCTGGGGTGCGGATATCCCGGGCGGCCATTCTAACACACTAAACACGTACGTGCTGTGACGCCTCCAGGGGCTGTTCGATGTTCAGCAGCCCTTGGCAAACCAAAAGCCCTGCCCATTTCGAAGGAGATCTATATTCGCTGCGCTCCTCAGTCGCTTTGCTCGTATCGGACTGCGCTCAAGATGACAACATAAAATGGGTACGTTGCAACCCGAGAACAACTCCCCCCTTGTCATTGCGAGCAGAGCAAAGCGCCCCAACCGCAGGGAGGAAGTACTCGTTCGCTAGCGCTCACAGCGCCGCGTCAGTCGCAGAACTCCCTCCTCGCGGTGACAATTTTGGCCCTTAACATTCAGGTGTAAAAAACAATAGTGCTGTGTCAAACCTGAATATTAGGGCACGGGGACCGTGCCAACCTCTGTGCCCAACCCCCTCCCAAAAAAACCTGTCATGGTGAGCGAAGGCCGACGGAGGAGGCCCATGTAGCCGCCGAATGGCATTCGGTGGAACCATCTCCGCGAGGTTCAGCGGCTTCGGGTCGAGTGGACAGCCCTCCTTATCTCGCTGGCATCCCGACGCCCCCGGCGGAGGGATCTCAACGCCTGTCGTTCACCCATCTGACACCGCGCACAAGAAACCACCTCGCTCTCCTGCAACGAGAACACGCGGAACCAGAAGGACGCAGAGCGTCCGTATTTCGTCGCGACGCGGAGGGGCCGAAGGTCATGCCGGTTGTACAGCGCAACGAGGGGTCAAGGGGGGCGGTTTTTCTCGGTACGTTAGGGGCACCCCCGTTTGATGTTGTCATCTTGAGCGGAGCGGCTCCGCCTAGGAGACGCGGAGTCTGACACGAGCGTAGCGACTGACGAACGCAGTGAGTAACAATCTCCCAAGAGCTGGGCAGGGCCGTTGGTTTGCCAGTAGCTGCTGAGCGCCGAGGAGATGTTTCGACGCGCTTCGGGCCCTGGGGGCCCTTCGCTTGCTCAACATGACAGAACATTTGGTTTGAGATGCTTCAACGCGAGTCCACTCCGTACCCTAACAATCACGTGTGACACAGTACTATGCGTGGCACTAACCGTTAAAGTAACTGAGCACTGTGATGTACACCGCCAG
>CAZZCI010000129.1:0-6968 GCA_964653015.1 uncultured Rhodothermales bacterium | reverse complement strand
AGAAGACGCCCAGATGGGTTCTTGTTGTAGGATCCAACAGTCTCTCATTGAACAGACGGTGGGGAAGTCAAATTTCCCACGAACGAAATACTAGAGAGAAAGTTATGTGTAAGGACTAGAGCTAAGGGGGAGAAACCCGACACGAGCCCGGAGGGCGACTGATGGAGCGAAGCGGAATAAGGGAGAGGGGGTTCGAACAAGACAAACCTGCAGTATCTGATGGCTTTATCACTTAGCGTCTACCCACCGCCTTCTTTTGCTTTTGCGTACGGCCCCTTCTGAACGTGCCCTGCGCGCCTGCCGTACACCCAACGTCTAGCCTGACTCCCTCAACCGTTCCCCAGCGTCATGATTCAGAACGATGTGCTAATGCGCCAGATCAAGCAGATGACCGAAGCGCTCGCCGAGGCGTTGGCGCTGGTCAGCGATGGACGCATCGACGCGGCCCACGAAGAGATTCGCGAGGCACTCGACACCCTCACCGAACCTGGCACCCGCCCCCTGCACGAGCGTCCGGTAGCCGATACCATTGCGCACTGCACCCTCGATCATGGCTTCTCGCACGACCTGGCATTGCAGGTAGCTGATATGCTGCGGCATCAGGGCGATCTGTTTCGACGGCAAGATCAGTTCGATTCCGCCCAGCGCTGCCATGTTCGCGCTCTGGCGCTATACCGCCACCTGCTCGATGCATCCAGCACCACAACCCCGCTTCCGCTTGACATCCACGACCGCATTGCGCACCTGGAGGCGCACATCGACCCGCAGCGCCTGACCGAAGACGAGCGCGCCGCGGTGGGTTGACGTTAGAGATGGAGTTACCGAATCAGTAGTCATCCTGACGCCGCCAGGCGGAAGGATCTCAACGCCATACCTACAGGCTCGCCCTATCCGGTGCGCGCAGGGTGCACCTTGCGGACATAAGCAGCAGAGCCCCTCGGCCACATAGCGCTGCGATGCTTCACTTCCGTTCAGCATGACATGCATGGGACGGATACGATACGTCCAACTTTGGCTGGGTGCGGCTTGGGTATGGCGAGCGTGGGGCGGATGTGCCAAGAACGAAAGTCCGACGCCCCTCATCCTGTCCTTCTCCCCGATACGTGTTTAGCGACGTGCCACAGATCGCCGGGGACGCAAGCGGTCCCCGGCTATGGGGTTGTTCACATCGCGCCGTTCTGTAGCCCGGGATCAGGAGCGGAGCGGATATCCCGGGCGGCCGTTGAAACACGCTAAACATGTACTCTCCCCGCCGGGAGAGGGAACAAGGGTGAGAGGAGGTAACCATCGAGTTGCCGCCTACCGCATCGAGTCGATTTCCTCTGAGAGTTGCTGTTTGCGACAGAGCGTGGCATAAAGACCGTCTTGGTCGATCAATTCGCCGTGGGCGCCTTTCTGCACAATGCGCCCCTCGTTCATCACCAGAATCAGGTCGGCATCTTGCACCGCTGACATACGATGGGTTACAATTACAAGCGTTTGGTCGCCTTTGCGCTCACGCAGCCGCTTCAGGATGCGCTGCTCCGTGCGCGTATCCACCGCCGAAAGGGCATCATCAAAGATAAGGATTTGCGGGTTGCGAATGAGGGCGCGCGCAATGGAGGTGCGTTGCTTTTGTCCACCCGAAAGCGTGATGCCCCGCTCGCCCACGTAGGTGTCGAAACCATCGGTAAAGTCCTTCACGTTATTCAGCAAATCAGCCTCGCGGGCCGCCTCGCGAATGGCCTCTTGGCTAGCCTCGGGGTCGCCAAACGCGATGTTATTGGCAACCGTATCGCTAAACAGAAACACATCTTGAGGCACGTAGCCAATGTGCTGTCGAAGTGTTTGCAGCGGAATGGTACGGACGTCATATCCATCGATCGCCACTGTGCCCGTATCTGGATCCAGAAAGCGCGGGATCATCTCTGACAGCGTCGTCTTGCCCGCGCCGGTACGGCCTACAATAGCCAGGGTGCCGTTGGCGGGCAGGTCAAAGCTGATGTTTTCAATCGCGGGCGTCTCTTCGTCGTCATACTGAAACGACACGTTGGTGAACGTGATGCGTCCGTCGATTTTCTGAATCGCCTCGTTTGTTTGCGGCCCATCGGCGATGACGGGCTCTGTATCCAGAATCTTGTTCAGCCGGATGACCGATGCCGAGGCGCGCTGAATCATGGTAATAACGAACCCGAGCGACGCCACGGGCCACGTCATCAGGTTCACGTAGATGATATACTCCGCAATGTTGCCAATGGTAACAAGCCCTTCGGCCACCATGTGTCCCCCCATCCACACCACAATAATGGTGGAGAGCCCCACAATGAGCAGAAACACCGGACGCCAGGCGGCTTCCACGAGTGCCAGGTCCAGATTCCGCCACTTGTAAGCATCGCTCTCTTTGTTGAGCGCTTTGGATTCAGCGGGCTCCCGCGTGTACGCCTTGAGCACCCGCATCCCTGCCAGGGCTTCTTGGATACGGCTGGTAAGCGTGGAATACTGTCGCTGCAGACGGTCGCTGCGGGTGTGCACCATGTGCGCCATAAAAAAGACCGCGATAGCCAAGAGCGGCATGGGGGCAAGCACGTACAGCGTAAGACGCGGCGAAATGACAAACATCACCGATACGGCCACGATTACCATTACAAGCGACCGCGTGATGTACATGATGGCGGGCCCAATGTAGCGCCGTACCTTCTCAATGTCATCCGTTGAGCGCGTAATAACATCGCCGGTCGAGTAGGTCTGGTAGAACGCTGGGGAGAGTTTCTGCAGGTGGTCGTAGAGCGTGTTGCGTAGGTCGTACTCGATGTGCCGCGACGCCACTACCACCGTCTGGCGCATCAAAAACTTAAAGAGGCCACTGATGACGGTGAGTGCCACAATGACAAGCGCAAACATGAGCAGTCCACTGAAGAAGTAGACGTACAGACTGCTCTGTAGCGTGCCGCCCTCAAACACGTTGTAGAGCCGCACAAAGCGCGGGATGCTGTCGATGGCCTGGCGCACCACCATGGGCACTGTAATCTGGAAGCCCGCTGAGATCATGGTACACAGCAAGCCTGGAATAAACAGATACTTGTACCGCCAAAAGTAATGGTTAAGGGTGGAGAGCGGACCCATGACATGCGGAGTGCGAGACAGAATAATACAGCCTAACTCAACCACCACAACGCATGTGAGATCCATGCCCTGATGCTTGCACGGACGAATGTATCAGGATTGCAGCATGTGGGGCCGGATGGCTGCCGTAACAACAGAAGGCGAGGTGCTTTTCGAAGTGGAAGACACGCCACGCTTGCTGGCGGTTGACCCCGAGACGGGCGAGCTCTTTTTCGCACATCCCGACCATGACTTCGAATCGCACTGGCGGGTGGGACAAATCAACGAGCAACTGTTGCCCTAATGCAACACCGCCAGAAGCTTTTGGGGTCGCTTTTCAATCGTCAGCCGGGCGATTGGTTTGAGCGGTCACCTGAGCGTAGCTTTGCAGAGCGATGTCTTCACCGTCTCGATCGGCAATGATGTCGATGAGTTCGATGTATTGCGTCGCCAGGAGTTGTGTGAGGGCCTGCAGGATCTCGATGGCTGCTTGCGGGCGACGCTGCGTGAGGCTATCCAGATCAGGTTGAAAGAGACCAAGCACACGCACTTCGGTGGTGGCCTCAGCGGTTTCCATACGGCGAAAGTCACCGACCAGCGAGAGGGCGCCGAACAAATCGTTGGGACCCGCCACCCGCATATCCATTCGTTCCTGCTCCCAATCAGCAGAAAGGCGCACCTGTCCATGCTCAATTACGTAGAGCCCCAGACCAGGATCGCGCTCGTAATAAAGCACCTCGCCCGGCTGGTACGTGCGGCGATGCATAGAGGCCGCCAAAGCGCCAAGCGTGCGGTACGAGCACGACTGAAACACCGGCGTGTTCGTAAGAACGGCCCGCACCTCGTCTACATAATCTGTATCTGACGTTTGCTGAAACTGGTGGTAGAGGCGCTCGACCGAGCGGCGAAGAAAACCGAAGGTTGACATAGGGGCCAGACAGTCAGGTCAGCAGTCAGATGAAAGTGGTGCCGTGTCGCCGTATCTCTTAAAATGCATGGCCGATGCCAAAATGCAAGCGCGGGTTGCGTAGTCCGTTTCGAAAGAGGTCATCTTGCAGGGGTGAGGGGTCGTGTACGCGGTACGCAACATCCAGACGCATCACAAAAAACTCCCAGGCCAGCCGGAGTCCAACCCCGGAGCCCACCCCGATCTCGGTCGCGGCTTCAGGAAAGCGAAAGCGCCCAGTTGCGCGGGCAGGGAGGGGCTCTTCGGACTGCGACCCAAAGCCGGGGTTACGCGGTCCAAACCACACATTGCCCGCATCCACAAAGCCTGTTAGAAGCCAATCGGCAGCCAGCAATCGGCGGATGATGCGGGTGCGCAGTTCGATGTTGGCTTCCAGTTTTACATCCCCTCCCAAGAGATTCGCCACTTCGGCATCGGTTGGTGCTGCATTCATGGTCGAGGCGTCGGGTTGGGCGGCAACAGACGCCCCCCCCGGCCCCAGTTCGCGAAGGGCCCAGCCGCGTACGCTGGTACCGCCGCCACTGAAGTAGCGTCGATCGAACGGAACGACATTCGGAATGCCAATCGGATGCGCCATGCCGCCAAATGCACGCATGGCCAGCGTGGTGCTGGAACTAAGCGGAAGGTAGCGGCGCGCATCTGCCTGAACGCGCACGTATGGCCGATAGATCAGTTCCTGGTCGCCAAACCCCGGCAAGGTACTGCTTACCGTGCTCGGCGAAAAGACAAACCGGTCGAGGGCCAGCGGAACCAGGTTGCCGACCTCAGCGGTACCTTCGTACACATGCCCCTGGTTGCGCCGAAGCGGGTTGGCTGTCATGGACTGCAGGGTGTACCGAATGGCGCTGTTGAATTGCGGCTCGGTGTAGTCTTCGAGAATCTGATTTCGCTGCACCGGATCCGTGAGCCCTCCGTCCTCTCCTGTTCCAAACACGCGATCGAGAAAACGCTCGCTGAACTGGTCAAGGGTATCCGGGTTGCTGATACTGAGGTCGGTCACGTCGATCAGCGAGCGGAGGGATTCGGTGTGGTCGAGCTCCAGGCGTACCTGCGCACCAATGCGAGCCCGGATGCGCAGGCGCAGGTCGTCGCGGCGGGCAGTAAGTGCGCTAAGGGAGACCCGCGTTCGCGTATCCACCAGACGAAACCACTGGTCGAGTCCGGAAAACGGACCGATAAGGTAGGGGAGCGTGACTGAGGGAGCCACCTCTAGCTGCATGGATGTGAGGGAGTCGAGGTTGGTGGCGATAGAGGCGGCGGTGCGCATCTGAAAGCGTTCGCCCCCGCCCAACAGGTTCGCATTCTCGTAGGTGAGCCCAAGCCCAAGCCCGAGTTCATTCTCGACATCGGTAACGACTTCGCGCTGTAGTGCAAATGTTTCGGCGCGCAACTGATGACGCTCGCGCGTGCGGCCAGAGACCTGAATCGGTACAAACACTTCTCCGCTGCTGTTAACGCGCAGGGTGTCTTCAAGCTGTGGGGAGAGATTCGTGAAGGTGAAGGTGCCTGTGCCTTCAAGACGCCGCTTGGTGGCCAGCACGCGCTCTTGACTGTAGTACGTGCCGGGTGTAAACTGGAGGGCGCGGCGGAGTAGACTCGGGCTCATACGGCGCTCGTTAGAGAAGGTGGCCGTAACGGTGGGCGTATGCCCTGCACGTGGATCCACAGGTACGTCGAGCGTGTCGTTGCGCTGGGAGGCTGTGCGGCTGGGGCCCTCGATATCAAACTGCACATCTCCAAATCGATAGCGTGGACCGGTGCGCATTTGCAGTTGAACATCGAACGAGTCGGGGCGCGGCGTGAAAACGAATGCGCGCAGCGAGTCGCGTGAAACCCCTGCATATCCGCCGTTGCGTAATGCTTGGAGCACCCGCTGGCGCTCCTCCAACAGCTTAGGCGTCTCATACCGTTGGTCGTCTAAGTACAGCTTAAAGGGGTTGCTCGGATCGGGCGTCCCCTCTTCAAAAATCGATTCGTTCACGACCTCACGCTGTACGGATTCCGGGGCGCCCGCAAGTCCGCTGTACTCAATGGAACGCAAGTAGGTGGCGGGGCCTTCATCGATTTGAAAAGCTACGGTGACGCGGTCTTCATATCGAGAGGCGCGCACCTCGGCATCGATGGTAGCTTCGCGAAAGCCTTGCTGTTCGTAGAAGGCGCGCAGGCGTTCAAGGTCGCCGTCGATGAGGGTGGAGTCGAGGTGAGCCGGCGGTTCTCCGCTCGATCGCATGGCTGTGCCGATGCGTCCGCCGATGGCGTCACCGGTCTTGTACACCCAGCGCCACCAGGTGAATCCGGGGATGCCCAGAATGCGCCGATTGGCTTGGGTTTGCAAGCGCCCGCGTAGGCGCGAGGTGCGAATTTCGTCGTTTCCCTCAATGACAACGCTACGTACAATGGGTTGGTCTTCCAGGTCTGCCGTGTCGAGCATGGGTTGTTGTTGCGCCGACACCGAGACGGGTAGCACAACTCCCCAGAGGATGGCCAAGAGCGCCAGGCCGCGTATCCGGGAAACAAGGGAAACAGACACGAACAACAAACAGCGAGTCAGCAAAAGTGGATGCGGCTACAATGGGGGTGTACCTTGTGACCGGGCGCATTGGTTCGTGCGGAATGCCTTTGGCATAGGCAACACGATACCACCTACATGATCAGAGCCACTCTGACGGACAGTCGGACCAGCCGAGAGGGCCTTTTCGTGTTGCGTGAGCGTACGAAATCCCTCCTCCTAAATCTCTCTGACGCGAACTCCTGTTCTGTCATAGGTCAAACCTCGGATAACGCATGTGCCCCCTAACGTACCAAAAATAACTCACGTCGTTGTCATTGCGAGCACAGCGACGCAATCTCATGCTATCAGGCCGGATGTAGCCGCCGGATCAACAGCATGAGATCGCACCCCAGGAGTACTCGTTCGCTG
>CAZZCI010000128.1:3492-6979 GCA_964653015.1 uncultured Rhodothermales bacterium | reverse complement strand
AGAATTACGAAATACCTGTAACACGAAGTTGCAGAGGACGGAAAGTATCTTCTTCTTTATTTTAAATATGTAATGTAAGCGGTTTCACGATCGTGTCATAATCCGATAAATTTTTTTGATGTAAGTAACTGTAAGAAATAGCTTTAAGCTTGCTGTTTAGGGGCGTGTTTTTGCAAAGCATAATTTTATTAGTAAAGCAGTCATCGCTAAAGTTACATGAGATGAGCCTAATGAGCAGGTTTGAAAATTGTGATTGGGTAACAAGACCGATAGATTCGAGATGTGCTCGTTGCAAAGTACAAGAAGTGTCCCCGGCTCTACACGTGTTGAGTAATCGTCTTCAAACAAACGATTACCGATACTTGTCTCATGGTCTGATCAACTGCAGACCAATACAGCGTCTGTATTCTGGTTTCACTTCTTGAGTAATTTTACTCACTGGTATCTATGGTCTTATGTTACGAACTTCTCTAGTCACTATTCTTTTGGCTGCGTTGCTGGGTGTAGGAGGAACAGCCTGGGCCCAGAGCGGCGAAATAACCGGTACGGTGGTCGATTCAGAGACCTCCGAAGCCATTCCGGGCGCCAATGTCGTGATCGACGCGCTTAACCGGGGAACGTCTACTGATGTGGAAGGGCGTTTTGGATTCAGCGATGTTGAAGTCGGTACGCATACGCTTACCGTCTCATTTGTTGGATACGAAACAGCAACCACCGATGTCGAGGTGACGGCGGGTGAAACCACCGATGTCGAGATCGGGCTCCAGTCAGATGCCTTTGAACTCGACGATGTTGTCGTTACGGCCCTGGGTATTGAGCGGGAAGAACGCTCCCTGGGATATTCTGTGCAAGAAGTAAGCGGTGACGATTTAGCTGGGACAGCTGAAACAAACTTCGTTAGCGGCCTTCAAGGGCGCATTGCTGGTGCCGACATTTCAACCTCCAATGCAATGGGCGGCTCCGCTCGTATTGTGTTGCGCGGGGCGCGTTCGGTAGCAGGCGACAATCAACCGTTGATCGTTATCGACGGTACGCCGCTTGACAACTCGAACTTTACGACCGGTGGCCAAGCGGGTGGTGGAGGCGGATATGACTATGGCAACGCCGCCCAAATGATCAACCCTGATAATGTTGCTTCAGTGTCTGTTTTGAAAGGCCCAAACGCGGCAGCGCTCTATGGAGCACGAGCAGCCAATGGCGTTATCGAGATTACCACCAGAAGTGGTGAGGGCATCGATGGCATGGGCGTCACGGTGCGAACAGGAGCCAGTGCACGTCAGGTGTATGGACTGCCCAACTACCAGAACACCTACGGCGGAGGGTCGTGGCGTCCGTTCGACATGAACGATCAGGGCCAATATGTTGTGGATTTCGGGACTGACCAGTCGTGGGGACCGCGCCTCGATGGTCGAGAAGTGCGCCAGTGGTACAGCTACGATGAGGTGAATGACCTGTACGGGCAAACCACACCGTGGGAAGCGCATCCCGACAATGTGCAAGACTTTTTCAACACAGGCACGGTCTTCAACACGTCCGTTTCGTTTGCGCAGGGAGGCCCCAATTTCAACTATCGCGCGTCGGTGAAAAACGTGATGGAAAGTGGGGTGTACCCGAACAGTTCGTTAGACCGCAACGAAGTGAGCTTCAACGGTTCGCTTAACCTCACTGAGCGGCTGTCTACCAACCTGCAAGCTACATATACAAACACGCAGGGGCAGGCGCGTCCAGGTACAGGATACGACGGACGCAACGTCTTTCAGCAGTTTAACCACTTCGGGCAGCGTCAGCTTGACATGGGCGATGGAAGCTTTATGGAAGACTACGAACGCCCCGATGGGTCGCAGCGCTCATGGAATTGGACGGGCGGCGAAGCCGGTGCCGAAGCAGGTGACATTATCTACTTCGATAACCCGTACTGGGTGCAGTTTAACAACTTTCAGCAAGACGAGAACGACCGCGTCTTTGGGGGCATCGGGCTTTCGTATGACCTGACCGATGATCTTCAGCTTTCAAGTAATGTGCGTACCGATTTGTACACCGACCGGCGTCAAGAGCGCCTCGCTGTTGGATCGGTCGGGCAAGATCAGTACCGCGAGGAAATGCGCCAGGTGCGTGAACTCAACGCAAACCTCCAGGCTGACTACGGCACACAGCTAACCGATGCGTTCAGCCTCAATGCCACGGTCGGCACAGATTACCGCTACAATAGCTATAAGCTGAATATCGGCAACACCCAAGGCGGTCTCATTGCGCCGAATGTGTACACCCTCGAAAACTCACTCAGCCGTCCATCAATCACTGACTTCTTTGAAGAGCGGAAGCTGGTGGGCGCGTACGGAACAGCAATTGTTGGATACGAGGACTTGGTGTACGTAGAGGGGTCGCTTCGTAACGATTGGAGTTCTACGCTCCCTGAAGGCGAAAATGCGTATCTCTACCCCTCGATTCGCGGAAGCTTCATCTTTGGCGATTTGGGCGTCTTTGATGGAACAGAGGCCTTCTCGAACGGAAAATTTCGACTGGGATGGGCGCAAGTGGGGAACGACACTGATCCATATCAGCTGCTCACCACGTACAATCTCAACACGCCCTTCCGTGGCAACCCCGTACAGTCGGTCCCCGGCCGCTTGAACAACCAGGACCTGAAACCTGAGATCACCACCTCCATTGAGGCTGGACTTGAACTCGGTTTCTTTGAGGATCGCGTAGGGGTAGATATTGCCGCATATCGCGATATCTCGCGCGATCAGATTCTTGGTGTTGAGGTGTCGCGCGCCAGTGGATATCAGGAGTTGCTCGTAAATGCCGGAGAAATTGAGAACCAAGGCGTAGAAATTGCGCTGACTGGTACACCGGTGTTGAGCGAAGACATGCGCTGGGACTTTACCGTGAACTGGGCACGCAATACCAATGAGGTGGTCGAACTCGATTCCGACTTGAACCTGGAGAGCTACACCATTGGCGGCACCCCTTTCGGTCCAGATGTTGTGGCTCGTGTCGGTGAGCCTTATGGAACGCTGTTTGGCTCCGGATACCAGTACGATGATGATGGCAACATCATTCTCAACTCAAGTGGTATCCCCATCACCAGTGCGCCGAAAGCGCTTGGCAGCTACGTGCCTGACTGGACAGCAGGCCTGCAAACGTCGTTCTCGTATGGCCCTTGGAGCGTAAGTGCGTCCCTGGATGGCCAGAAAGGCGGTAGCATCTACTCCGTAAGCAACATGTTCGGCATGTACAGCGGTCTTATTGATGAGACCGTTGACGGAGATGTGCGCGAGGTGGGCATAGTGCCTGATGGCGTGTACGAAAATGAGAGTGGCGAACTCGTTGAATGGACCGGGCGCGTAGACCCGAATGCATTCTTTATCAGCGGATTCTTTGGCAACAACGAAGCCAACGTGTTCGATGCCACTCACATCAAGCTGCAGTCGGTCAACATCCGCTATACGCTTCCGCGTACCTGGTTTGACCGGACACCGATTCA
>CAZZCI010000128.1:0-3392 GCA_964653015.1 uncultured Rhodothermales bacterium | reverse complement strand
ACCAACATCAACGAAGATCCAAATGCTTCGTCGGATGCTCGTACGGACTTCATTTTCACTAACGCAACGAAAGACATCGCTGAAACCTACTGGGGCGGGTTTACCCTGGGTCGGTTTGGCAACCTCTATGCTCAATATTGGACCCAAAACCAATACACAGCCGAAGACCGCTTTCGCTTTCCCCAAGAGCGAGCCGGTGTTGTCAATGGCATGTGGGGAAGCTACTACCTCGCGATCAACGATCTGCAAGAGATCATTGACCTGAATGAGGAGAATCCTGAAGCGATGGCAACGTTCGGGGATCCCGACAACCAAATTGCTATGTCGATGCTTCTGCAAGCATGGACGTACCACGTCATGACAGACATCTGGGGGCCAATCCCGTTTGATGATGCGCTGGGCGGCAATGAAAACCCGGTTCCTACCTACAACTCGCAAGAAGAGGTGTATAATGGCCTGTTGGACATGATCGATGAGGCGCTCGGGCGCCTCAATCCCAGCGCTCCTGCACTTGGCGGAGACGTCATTTTCAATGGTGACATTGAACAGTGGACACTTTTTGCCAATGCTCTGAAACTGCGCGTTGCCATGCGCATGTCGGATGCGCAAAATGTGTCGTCAGAGGTTAGCGACGCTGTAAGCGCCATCAACGCGCTTGGCGGTGCCGCAGCCTACAACGGCGCTTACGTTGCATTTGACGATTCGCCGCCCTATCAAAATCCAATCTACGCGAACTACGAGATTTCTGGGCGCGACGACTGGGCCGTCACCGAAAACCTGCTCGACTATATGAACGATCACGACGATCCGCGTCGGGCAGCCTATGCGGAATCGGTAGAAGGTGACTTCATTGGCTACCCATACGGTCTAACCGAAGGAAGTGCCCAAGCCCGCTACTCGCAGGGCGGCTTTTCGCGTCCCAGTCAAACCGTGCGTGCTCCGGATGCTCCCGCCTACTTGCTGTTGCAAGATGAAGTCTACTTCATTATGGCCGAGGCCGTTGAACGCGGACACATTAGTGGGAATGCTGCTGACTATTACGAAGACGGCATTCGCTCCTCAATGAGTTTCTGGGGCGTCTCCGATGCTGCAGCTATTAATGATTATATCGATAGCGTGCCGTACAACGCCGCCGAATGGAAACAGTCCATTGGTGAACAGAAGTGGGTTGCGCTCTACATGCAAGGTGTACAAGGCTGGGCCGAATGGCGCCGCCTTGGCTTTGAAGGGCTTGTTCGCACGCCCGCTGGAGGAGCAGCCGTTGACCTGCCCGGCCTTGATCCCGAAGTGGCCGTACGCCTCACCTATCCAACCGACGAAGCCAACCTGAATGCGGCGAACCTGCAAGACGGCATCGACCTGCTTAGCGGAGACCAGGGCGACTCCCAGGCTACTCGCCTGTGGTGGGACGTGAACTAAGCCGCTCCACAGGTCGCAATCGTCTTTCTGTTTCCTTTCGCCCTCTTAGCACTATGATAACCATGACGCTTCAAAACACCTTACGCTTTACTCTGCTGCTCGTCCTTGTGGGCGCACTCACCGCCTGCGACGACTCGTCCCAAAACATTGGATGGGAACCGGGCGATGAACTTAATATCATCGGGCCCGCCACGGTCGAAGTCCCTGCTACCGGCGAGTATTACGTGCAGGCCTTTACCATCGAGAAAAACTACACATGGGACGTAGCAGGGCCCGGTACCCCCGAATACGACGTTCGTCGCGAAGGGGAGTATGTAGATGTAACCTTCGATGAGGCAGGCACCTACACCATCAGCATTGACGATGGCGTAGAGTACGATGGGTCGCTCGACGTAGAGGCCGCCCTCGTTGATGTGGTCACGCAGGCAACGCGTTTCTACCCCACGTTGGCTGATGCAGTAGATGAGGCGGGGCTCGTTTCAACGCTTGCCGATGCGAGCGACATCACCGTTTTCGCTCCAACTGACGAGGCTTTTGCGCCCGTCGCCGAAGCACTTGATGGAGAGTTGCCGGCTCCCGGTGTGCTCGCTGACATCCTCACGTATCACGTTGCTGGAGCGGCCATTGCCTCTGGCGATATCTCTGATGGAGGCACAGCCGCCACGCTATACGGCGATGCCTATCCGCTGTCATTTAGCATAGACGGAGGCACCGTATCGGTAAATGGTGCGGCCAACAGCGCAACGGTAACCGACACCGACATCCCCGTTGCTAACGAGTCGGCCTTGCACGAAATCGATACCGTGCTGCTGCCACCGACCGCTTCTGTTGATGCCTCCGACCAGGCTGTCGTTGATGCCGATGGAACGCTTACTGCAACCGTTGACGGCGTGTATCTGCCCGAAGGCGGATTTGCTGTGATCGAGGCCGACGACGATATTATTGGGCACTCCGCTTTCGTTGAAGCTGGACTGGCCAACGACGTTACGGTCGAGCTTGCAGAATCCATCGACAGCGACACCGAGGTCAATGTCGTGGTGTATGCCGATACCGATGGCGACGAAGCGTTTGACGCTGATGCCGATGCTCCGTATGAACGCGACGCCACTGCTGTATCCGACGAGGCTGTGCTCTCGCCGGTTGAGTAAGCTCGTTTGTGCTGTGTAAACAGCCTCTCGCAGTATCGTGTACAGCAAGGCCCCCTCACGACATGTGAGCGGGGCTTTGCTGGTTAATGGGACAGTAGCACTCAGTACGAGCTGTTGCTCAACGCTGCATCTCTTCAACATTAGCCCAAACGCATTGAGGGCATTCGAATATGCCGATGCACTGGAAACGTACAGGCCATTGGGCGTAGGCCATGATGGTTCATGCGTTGCTTCTGCATTTGCAGTCTACTTCTATGTCTACCGACTCTGTCCACCTGGCTCCAGGCACCTTGCTTGTAGCCGCTCCCGTTATGGATGACCCGAACTTTCGGCAGACTGTCATCTTGCTTTGCGACCATGGCGCGGAGGGCAGCTTCGGGCTTGTGCTCAACCAGCCCACCGATGTACATCTGGGCGATGTAATGGACAGCTACTTCGTAGACGATCCGCCGCTGTTCTTGGGCGGCCCGGTGCAGCGCGAAACACTGCACTTTGTGCATCGCTACGCCGACGCGATTCCCGAAAGCATTTCGGTACTGCCGAATGTGCAATGGGGCGGCACCTACGACGCGGTTGAGGCACGGGTACAAAACGAAGGCGCCCCTCCTGATCAGATTCGCTTCTTCCTTGGCTACACCGGGTGGTCGCCCCACCAACTGCAGCACGAGGTGGAGCAAGACGCCTGGATCCTGACAAAGGCCCGTGCCAACTGGATCTTTGATACCGAGCCACAGGCGTTGTGGCGTACCGTGATGCGGGCCATGGGCGGCGAGTACGCCCTGCTGTCCACGTATCCTGAAGACCCCCGCATGAATTAAACTACGG
>CAZZCI010000127.1:0-7014 GCA_964653015.1 uncultured Rhodothermales bacterium | reverse complement strand
CTGATCCATAGGCCATTACGCAGCGGCATATTCGCGCACCCCCGCGGTATCTACCATCAGGTCGAATAGCTCCGTGTTGCGCACGAAGCTGCCCAGCGTATCGCTACCGGGCCCCATAGCAACGAGCGGCACATAGTCGGAGGTGTGCATGCTGCCAATCCAGTTGACTGCTGTGTAGTTCGCCTGGATTGCCGAAATCACAGCCGACGGTCGGCTTCGAGCCCGGTATACAGCCTGAAAGTCGCCACGGAGCGACTGCTGCAGCACCTCGGCTTCTTCGGTGCGCATCTCAATCTGAGTAGCCTGCTCAACACGCTCCTTGATGGCATCCGTCGGGCTATCCTCATCGAGCTCATTCAGGATCCACCAGTTTGATCGCGAAAAGTCGGCGATGCGATCAAACATATCGTTCGACAGCCCATAGCCATCGCCGATACCGTTGAGGCCGGGGTTGGCGTTGCCATGGTCGGTAGTTATAACGACGAGTGTATCGTCGCGTCCGTCTACCCAGTCAAGGACTGTGCCGATGGCATCGTCAAACGCAATCTGATCGTGAATAAGCCCCGCGGTGTCATTGGAGTGCGCCGCATGGTCTACGCGTCCGCCTTCGACCTGCAAAATGAATCCTTCTTCATGCTGTGCCAGGCGCTGTAGCGCAGCGTCGGTCATTTCAGCAAGCGACGGTACAGTGCGCTTGAGCCGGTCAATATGCAGCCGGTCCACCTCGTACGGAAGATGGTTGTCAAAAAAGATACCGAGCGTCTTCTCCGCGTTGAGTGCCTGATCCAGATTGTTGCGCTCGCGGATGACCCGGTATCCAGCATCGGTGAACGCGCCATAGAGATCGGCGCCATCGTCGCGGTGATCGGCGTGGAAGTGGCGTTCCCCACCGCCCATCAACAGGTCGTACCCCCGCTCCAGGTACTGCGCAGCAATTGCGTCCTCCATCGAACGATGCGGCATATTGATGCTAAACCCTGCCGGGGTAGCATGGGTGATGCGCGTGGTGGTCACGAGCCCAGTAGCTTTGCCGGCATCCCGAAAGATCTCACAGATGGTGCGGTAGGGATCTTCATCGGGCGACATGTTCACCATGTTATTGTTGATGCGGTGTCCACATCCCCAGGCTGAGGCCGAGGCTGCTGACCCCGTCACCAACGAGTTAAGCGATGCGACGTCCATGTAGGCATCGGTGATCTCATCGGCCCGATCGCGATACAGATCGACCCAGTGCGACGTGCGGTCATGATGGCGCTGCAGGAAGTGATCGGTCATGGTGAGCGTACCCTGACTCATGCCATCGGACACGAGAAAGATGATGTTGCGGGCTTCGCCTTCAACATCGGCACGGGGGCGTACCGGTTCGGCATGCGCAGCGCCATCGCCACCCGCCCACAGGCCCATGCCCAACGCGGCCGATGACAGTGCCGTTCGTCGCAAAAACGAACGGCGGTCGAGCCCATCGGGAGCAGCATCGGGGGTGGATTGATTGTCTCCTGAGGAGGTTTCGTTGGTAGACGGTTCGGAAGGAGGGTGATAGGGGTCTGTATGATCCGTGTTGGCCATGAATATGCAGGAAGGCAAAGAAAACGAAAAACGAACTTCAGACATCCGAACGATGCCCGTCAATAGAAACCGCAGGGGTCCACGGTGCGAGGCCGCATTCACGCCCTGGCGCCCATCTGTCGGAGTATACGTGGAACCTATGGGTACGGGTTTGTGCTGCAGGTTTATCAAACCGTTAAGCAAAACGGCGGACGTGCCCTCCAAACGAAAAGCGCTTCGATGAGGTTGCACTGCATCCGCCCATTTCGACAATCAGGGGGATACGTGGGGTTTGCGCAAAACCCGACCGCTTGTTGCGGATTGGCGAACCTTAACGGCACGGCGTGGGTTTACGTTGGTCGATTATAGTTTGCCTGTTCAACGTCCACGTGTACACAGACTCACCCTTAAAGCGCACATTATGGCCACTGCCAAGACCAAGAAAAGCATCGAAGAACAGCTGCGTGCTCTTGTTCGTCTGCAGCATATTGACAACCGAATCGACCGTATTCGGAAGCTGCGGGGCGACCTACCCGAGGAAATTGAGGATCTGGAGGATGAGCAGGCCGGCCTGCAGACGCGGTTAGAGAATTACAAGCAGGAGGTGAAAGAGGCCAAAGTGGCCGAGCGGCAAGGCGACCTGGACATCAAGGAGGCAGAGGGGCTCATCGAGAAGTACGAAGAGCAGCAACTGCAAGTCCGCAACAACCGCGAGTACGACGCGCTCACGAAAGAAATTGAGACGCAGAAGGAGCGTATTGCAGAGGCGCGCGAATCGATTGAACGTGCTGAGAAGACGATTGCCGCGAATGAGTCGGCCATTGAGGATACGCAGTCTCAGCTTGATGACCTTGAGCGTGTGCTCGACGAGAAGAAAGAAAAGCTCGAAGAGGTCGTAGCGGATACCGAAGCCGAGGAGAATGCCCTTGAGGAGGTCCGCAATGAGGCCAAGTCCGACGTGGATGACCGCTACCTGCGTTCGTACGCCAAGCTACGCGATCGCCTGCGCGACGGACGTGCGGTGGTGCCGCTACATCGGGGGGCCGCTGCTGGATTTGCTGTGCCTCCACAGCGCCAGGTTGAGATTCGCAAGCGCAAGCGAGTCATCTCGTGCGAGCATACGGGGCGCATTATTGTAGATAAGGAGTTGTACGAAGAGACGGCTGAAGAAACCAACGATGAGTTGAACCTGGATTAATTGGCTCTGTGCTGCTGCCAGAGCATCGCTCCGTTGCCCGTCATGGGGAGCGGTGAGGAAAGTCCGAACACCACCGGGCATCGTGCTTCCTAACCGGAAGGCGTGCGCCTTGGCGCACGACGGCACGTGCAACAGAAAGCTGACCCGCCGATGGTTGCCTCTTTGGGAGGCAGCACAGGTAAGGGGTGCAAAGGTGAGGTAAGAGCTCACCGGCGTATGTGGCGACACATGCGGCCAGGCAAACCCCACGCGGTGCAAGGCCAAGCAGCGTCGCACTCCCCATGTGGGAGATAGGGCGGCCCGTCTAACAGCGACGCGGGTAGGCCGCTTGAGCCTCCGGAGCAATCCGAGGTCCAGATAGATGGTGCTCGACCTATGTTCTGTGCAGCGACTCCACAGGCATAGCGAACATAATTCGGCTTATCGGCAGCAGCACGGGTCGCATCTATACAAAAAGCGGCAGCCCTATCCATGTAGGGCTGCCGCTTTTGTTTGTACAAACAGTTGGGTGTGTGCCACCTTCAGAGTGTAAGTGCGTACCCCCGTGGGCACGCACTTACGCTACGTGCTTACTCTTGGCCGTCACCGCCGGGGAGAGGGGCCGCATCGCCTTCACCAGGAGCTGGCATGGGCTGCTGTTGTTGCGTTGGCGCCTGCTGCTGGATGATGCTCTCGTCGGGCCCTTCATTCTGGATAAGGAAGTTGCTGAGGATGCAAAGCACGATAAAGGCCGTCCCCAGAATCCAGGTTGTTTTTTCAAGCAGGTCGGGCGCCTGACGCGTTCCAAGCACCTGACGCGTTGCGCCGCCGCCTGCAATGCCTGCTAGGCCGCCACCCTGCCCACTTTGCAGAAGGATGACGATCGTCATAACGATCGCGATCAGCGTAATAATGCCCAGTGTAATGAGAAACGCCATTGCAGCAGTAGACTTTGTGTGTCAATAAAATATAAGAGGGACGTGCACCTGCACGCCAAACATAGGGGAATGCCTATATGATGTAACGGAGCCTGTGTTCACGACAGACGGGCTCTCGTTAAAATTTCGCAGGATCACTCTACGGCGTTACCTGCTGTCTTCGATCAGGGCGTGCGCACGCACCAACGCCGTAATCGTTTTCATGTCGTTTAGTGTACCCGCCCGAGCTCGTGCGACCGCTTCAGAAAACGGCAGGCGGACTGGCTCCACAAATTCGGAATCGGAGAGTGATTGCTCGCCCTGGCTCAAGTTGCGCGCTACGAACACATGGATCACTTCGTTGCTGTACCCAATGCACGGATGAAAGCTCCCGGCGTCTACCAGCGTACGTGCATCCAGCCCGGTTTCCTCTTTCAGTTCACGCCGGGCAACCTCCTTGGGGGATTCGTTGGGCGTGTCGAACTTTCCGGCCGGCACCTCCAAAAACGTGCGCCGTGGTGGAAACCGAAACTGGCGAATCAGCATGGTGGTGCCGTCCTCAAACAGTGGAACCACTGCCGAAGCACCAGGATGGTCGATCCATTCTCGCATGCCGGTGGACCCATCGGGCAGTGTTACCTGGTCGCGGTATACGTGAAGCAAGCGCCCGGAAAAGACCGACTCTGAATCTAGCGAGGTTTCGGTTAGATCGCTCATAGAACGGCAACTCGTGACAAATGATGAATGAAAAGAGAGAGAGGCATACCAGGCCCCACCTGCCTCACGTATCGTCTCCCTCTACACATTGCAGCGCCATCGCCGTTCCAGCTGCCGTAAGGGCGGCTGTTTCGGTACGTAACCGACGGGGGCCAAGGTGAGCTATCGTTGCACTGCTCCGGCGCGCGGTGGCTACCTCGGCGTCGGTGAACCCGCCCTCTGGGCCCACTGCCAACAAAAGTCCACGATGCGAAGGGCGATCTGCATTCAAAGCCGAAGGCAACGCTACCCGTCCGGGACCGGCTTCGTGGCAGCACACGGCGTGCAGTCGTGGAAAGCGCACCAGGGCCTGTGCCAACGAGCAGGGAGCAGACAGCGCGGGAAGCTGCGAACGTCCGCATTGCTTAAGCGCTGCCACCATGATATTGTGGAGGCGATCGCGTCGGATGCGGTTGCGTTCTGCTCGGTATGTTTCTAGCGGAACGAGCGTGGTTACGCCCAGCTCCACGGCCTTTTCGACGACGGTTTCGAACCGGCTCCGCTTTTTCAGCAATCCCACCGCCAGCACAAAAGGAACCTGTGGCTCGCCCACGTGGGCTTTCTGTTCAACCACCGTACCCACCACGCGCTTGGTGCCAGCAGCCTCCAACCGAACACGATACCACCTGCCGGTACCGTCTACCACAGTAATCAGGTCGCCCGGCTCATGGCGAAGTGCACGTACAGCATGGCGCGCCTCGCTCGGCGGCAGCACAACACGAGCTCCGTTAAATTGATCAGGAGGTGCGTAAAACGATGTGGTCATGATGCAGCAGACAACTCAAAGCAAATGCGATCGACCTTTCGCACGCATCGTCCCGGAAACAGATTCACCGTACGCACCAGCCACCAACTACTCTATGCCTGCGACGACATATAGCTAGATCCGCTGTAGTCTAACGCATCATCCTCGGCATGGCGTTTACGGACCGCCTCAGCCCAGGCCGTCGTCAGAAAATCGTAATCGTGGGCCGTGTCGGCGTCGGACTCGGTATCGAGTGCCTGAAAGCCATGTGCCACCGGCGAAAGACTTGGACGAGGCCCCGATCCCATGTTCAAAAGATGAGACCGACCCAGCCCCAATCGGTAGTCACCGTGCATTTGTCCAAGCACACAGTGCGATCCGTCGGATAGCTCCAACGTCACCGGGTCTACCGAACGATACCACGTCGGATCTACCTTATCTAAGTACGATGCCCCACGAGCTACACGCTCACGTGCCGATTCCATTGACACCGTATGCGACGGTGAGAACCCAAGCATCGCTTTCAACCACATCCACATATCAGTCACCGCGAATCTCCACAGAAAACAACCATCTCTGTACCCATTTGGGCTACAGAACGTACTCTCTGTACCTCTGCTGCAGCGGAAGGTTGCCAATGCGAACGAAACGTATCGTTGACGAACTAACAGCCTGCGCCCTTACTTTGCAAGCTGGTCACGCGCCTCTTGCGCCATCTCAACCAAGCGCATATGGGCCTCATTAGCATTGTGAAGGGGCGGGTCAAACGGGATGTGTACCTCGGTCGTGTCGTTAATGCGGAGCGTCATACCCGCTGCGTCAATGTCTGTCATACGTACCAACTCTGGCATAGCATGGTCGGTGAACGCCGCCACGTAGTTTGCCAGGGCATCGGCATGATCATCATTCATATGAGCCACAATACGCGACTCGGCATCACCAAGGGACATGGGAACCACTTTGTTGTATTACACAAAAAGAATATGAGGAATCGCCAAACCAGGAAGCATTCTTCGGTAACGCTCGTCTAACTTGTCAGTCAATCTTTTCGTTCAGCCTGTGCTCATTGTATGGACACCACTGCTGCTGATTTTCGAACCGATGTCATAGAGGCAAGCTACGAACAACCCATTCTAGTCGACTTTTGGGCGCCGTGGTGCGGACCGTGTCGCCAACTGGGCCCAACCCTCGAAGCACTCGATAATGAGCGCTCCGACTGGACGCTCGTAAAGCTGAATGTTGATTCCCACAATGATGTTGCGCGTCAGTACGGCGTACGCGGCATCCCGGCCGTAAAGTTGTTTGTGGATGGCACCGTAGCTGCCGAGTTCACAGGAGCCCTTCCCCGGCATGCTATTGAAAAGTGGCTAGATGAACATCTGCCCAGTGCTGAAAAAGAAACGATAGAACAGGCCCGATCTGCGCTTGATGAAGGTCATCGCAGCGAGGCCGCCTCGTTGCTTGCTCCGCTGGTTGACAATAACCCCGACCATGCCGAGGCTCACTTGCTGCTGGCCGAGGCAGAAGTCTTCGCCGATCCCGAACGCGCCGCCGGTCTTATCGAGGGCCTTGACATTGCAGCGCCTGACTTGCGCCAGCGTCGGGATGCCGTGGCTACGCTCAGTCGTCTCCTGTTACACGACCTGGACCTGCCCGAGACCGACATAGCGACCACGTATCGAGAGGCGCTACGCGCTCTGCGTACCGACCACATCGAAACCGCCGTACAAAAGTTTATTGAGGTTGTGCAGGCCGACCGTGATCTCGACGACGATGGCGCGCGCAAGGCGTGTGTTGCGCTCTTTACGCTTTTGGGCCCTGACCACCCAATCACGAAAGCCCACCGCCGTACATTTGACATGTCGCTGTACTAG
>CAZZCI010000126.1:0-7022 GCA_964653015.1 uncultured Rhodothermales bacterium | reverse complement strand
AAGACAAGGTGAAACTCGACCTCGCCAAACTGCCAGGTTTGGTGAGTTGAAGACCAGTTTTGCGCGCTTGAATGCATGAAAAGACCTTTCAGAAGCAGAGACTTATCAACTGAGCGTAGGGTGCAGGGCCATCACTGTACTCGCTTCTCCAACTCGCTAAGATCATCTGAGGAGTTGATGACAGCAATGCGATACCCCTGGGCCTTGAGGCGGCGGCGCTTGTGAGCATCCGCGTTGGCGATATGCGCTTTGTAATGCGGCGATCCGTCCACAAAGACCGCGGTGCGCGGCTTGTAATAAAAGTCAGCTTCAGCGACAGGCGTGTCGCCGTCGTGCAAGGTGTACTGCGCATCGTCGGGCAGGGGGAGCCCCTCAGCTACGATCGCGTCCAGCACGTCGCGTTCCAGATCCGACTCGCACTGAGTGCGCAAGGCATACAGGTGCTCCTCGCGCCTTGGCTGGTTGGCTGACACATCGAGCGTATCCAGTGCCTGGAGCAGCGGGAGGACGAGCGTGCGGTCGATCAGGTCGTGGTCGCGCTGATTGTAGAACGTCAGTAGGCACTCATAGCACGCTTTTTCGCAGCCTTCTTCGTCATGCTCGTGCAAGAGCTCACGAGCGCTCTGGAGCACGCGCTGCAGGCGAGGCGCCTGGGTGAGGGACTGCACCGCGCCGGTACCGCCTTCCTGCGTCTCGTATAGCACAATGCGGCGGCGGTCGGGGGCGTTGGGAATCTCGCTGACGAAGCCGTCTACCTCGCGCTCATCCAGTTCCATCTCGATAGAGAGCGCCTGTTGAAGCGTATACCGCAGCGTCGTGTAAAAGGCATCGACGGCAGTGACGTCTTCAGGCAGCGGACAGTCAACCGTGAGGACGTCGTTTTGCGTCTGGGTGTACAGGTGGATGCCACGCACGACCTGCTCCGGCGGTGCATGATGTGGGCACCGGCCGTCATCGCCAGCATGGTCGCTCAGGGCCTTTTCGGTGACAAGCCACTCGTTGCACGATTGGCAGTAGCCAAAGCCCATGGCCTCATCGTCGCGCTCGGCTTTGGTGGGGCCGCGGTTGACGTTGAGCACGCGTCCGTTATGCTCGTAGCTGAGCTTCATAGCAGGCGCGTCATCGCCTGCGTCGATGGTATGCTCCGTGGCGCCGGGTCCTTGCTGGTAATAGATCTCCATGCTATACCCCGACCGGCGGCGCTCTTCTTCGTCGGAGGTAATGGACTGCCGTTGGATCGCGACCATATCGGGCATGGCCAGGGCGCGCGGGTTTGCGTGCGTCGTGGATAGTGAGGTCCCACAGCGCCCGCAGGCTTCCCGCTTCGCCGATTCCTCACCGAGATGAGCGGCATTGCATTCCGGGCAGACCTGCAGCTTCTCAAACGCCAGCGCGCTGTCGCCCGTGGTGCGTGGACGCCCGTATTTGACTTCGTACCGGCTGCCTCGATAGTAGATGAAGTTGCCCGGCGCATACTCGCGCAGCGCCAGCACGGGGTCGCGCATGAGGCTGTCGTCCCGGTCGTAGAAGGTGACCGAGACCGAGTCGCGCGGGAACGCATAGTTGGGCAGAAATCCCTGGCTACCCAGGTAGCGGTACATGTAAAACGCGCCACGTCCACGCCGCATGGACCCAAGGCGCCGCTCGATCACGGAACGTCGAATCTCCAGGCTCCGCTCACTGTCTTCGCGGCCCAGTCGGCGGTTGATGCCGTCGCGTTCTTGCTTGAGCTGTGCATACTCATTCCGCCAGGCAGTGAACGCCCCATCGAGCCTCTGGGGGAAGCGTTTGATAGCCTGCTCGATGACATCAGCGCCAAACCAGTCGAAGGTCTCGATCTCCCGCGCAAATGCGGTTTGTACGGCCTGCTCAATCGTTGTGTAGTGCGCGTCGATACTGCGTTCCAGCTCTGTGTAGAGCGATGGAAAGATGGGATACTCCGAAGCATCTACATCGAGCAACTCACGCGGCTTGGTAGGAAGCTTAAACGAGGCATGGTGCGCCAGCACTTCCAGCACGAGCGCATGCATGTGCGTCTGGATGAGCCGCTCGTTATCAAGCAGGAAACGCGGTGGAGTGATCGTTCCCGCAATGATCTTCTCGGGACGCCGGTAGAAGTACTGGTCATGCGAGCCCCGGTTGACGCCCGCCCCGCAGAACACGGTGATGAGCGACGGCTGTCCGGTCCGCCCGGCCCGCCCGGCGCGCTGCGCGTAGTTGGACGGACTCGGCGGCACGTTGCGCATAAAGACGTTCGAGAGGTCTCCGATGTCGATCCCGAGCTCCATGGTCGGCGTGCATACGACCACGTTGAGCGGGTTGTCCTCATTGCGAAAGTTCTCCTCAATCTGGCGACGCTCCTGACCGTCGACCTGCCCGCTGTGCGCTTCCGCCTGTACCTGGCTGCTTCGGCTTAGCGGACGGCTGTATTCGGTGCGAAAGTAATTGTCAGAGAGGTCAACATCCGGTTCCAGCTCGTCGCATTTGCGCTCGGTGCATACGTGGAGAGTCCGAAAGTGGTGAACGCTTCCGCATTGCGGACACACGTCGTGGACCGTCTCGGTGTGGCGGGCCAGATGGATGAGCGAGGCGGGCAGCATGTAGAGGTCGCCTGCGTACTTGATGTGCTCGCGCTCCAGAAAACGAACGTCGCGACTACTCAGGGTGTCAACCAGCGCTCGCAGTATCTCCTGGGCCTCGTTGTATTCTACGTTGAGAGCACGCTTCGTCCACGCTACCGTCGTCGTGGCGGCGTGTGTGAAGCGACGTACATCTGCGGTCTTTGTGTCGGTAGAGGCCGTGTCGCTGAAGCCGACCGGGCGCAGATATGAGGTGTCCTCCAATATCACATCTGGATTCAGCTCCTCCATGGTCTTCCGACGGAAGCGGTTGAAGTGCAGCAGCGCGTCGTCGCGAATGGCCAGCCGCTTGCGCATGATGTCGAGCACGCCGCGAATGTAGTCGTGGCGCTCATCGTCGGTGCAGTGGGCGAGCACCGGGGCGTCGTCCCAGAGGGCCTGTGCCGCAGCAAGCTCGCTGAGCCCGTCGTACTGTACCTCCAGCAGACCGGTGTCTTCCAGGTTCTGGTGGATGCGGCGGCGGGTGCGCTGAATGTCTTGCAGAAGCGCAAACCGCAGGTACGTCTGGTAGCGGGAGGCCGCGCGCGGATCGCTCCGAAACCGCCCGGTGTCTTCTTTCTGGTATTGAGGCAGCGCGTCAGCTGCTTCCATCGTGTCGAAGATGTTCAGGCCCATGTCGCTCAAGGGCGTTGGCGTCCCCGACGGATCAAGCGCGTTCAGTACCGCGCGGCGAAAGTGGATGCGCTGCTGCAGGTTGTTCATGTGGGCGGCCTGCAACGCCGTATCCTGCCGGTTATCGGAGAACGCCAGCGTCTTGCGCTCGCTTTTGGGGACCGACGACAGCGTGTTCGACACCAGAATATCGGTGGCGGTAGAGCGGCCCACCGTGCCGAAGGTGAACAGCTTGTTGAACTCGCGTGGACGCCGCGTGTGCTTGATGCCACACGACGAGCAGAGCAGAAACGGTTCAGTCAGAACGGCCACTTCAAGTGTGGAGTGACTACACGTGGCATCCACCTGATTGCAGGTCGGGCAGTAGGTAGTGTTGGTGGGAACCGCGTCCTTGTATTGCTTCTGGATGCTCTTGCCGCTGCGCGTGTGCCAGCTCTCCGGCATCGGGACCGCGTCGAAGTCGTGGTGATGCGGATACAGATAGGCGGGCTGCCCACCGATCGCTTCATCGGGCGTGCCGCCAAGCTCGCGAGGATATACTGTGCCGTCTTCCGCGATCGTGACGCCGTAGTATTCTTGACCGCAAGATCGGCAGAACTGCAAGGGGAGGGCGATCCGCTCACGGTCATGCTCCTGCGCGCAGGTGGGGCATGTACGCTCGCCGCGATCGTTCAGGTGAGGGCCTTCCGGTGTAAGACAGGTCGTGATGCCGCGGCCCTGCGAAAAGAAGGCGTGCAGCTTCGGGACAAATCGGGCGGCCAGGTCGCTGCTGTGGGGCTGGCGGATCATGGGAGCCGTACCCACCAGAAGCGCAGCCATCAGTTCACGGAGCGCCTCAGATCGGGAGGCCGCGGGCCGGTACGCGTCGCGGTAGTCGTCGATCATGTCAGGGAGGCGCTTGGCACCAGCATCCAGCTGATGCTCCAGAAAGTGCATCGTGGCCTGCGCGTTCAGTGCCTGACCGAGTCTGGTACCGGTGCGCTCGTCCTTGCTCAGAGAACGTCCGAGTAGGGCCTCGGCCAGCGTCGCGGCCTGCTCCGGGCCACCGTCGAAGTCCTCGACCATGGCATCGGTCACCTGGACCTCGGCGGCCAGATCCTGGTCGCCAGTGCTGATGGGCGGACGATAGGATTCGCCGACCACGTGCTCCCGCTCGAAGGGCTCTCCGAACAGCTTGGTGGCGAAGTCGGCGATGAGTTGCTCGGCGTCTTCGCCCTCGCCGCTCTGCACCGTAGCACTGGTGGCAATGCAGCGCAACTGCCCGGTGGTGCCGGTGTGCTGCTTCAGGCGACGGATCAGGCAGGCCACGTCGGAGCCGCGGTTGCCCGTGTAGGTGTGCACCTCATCGAGCACGAGGAACTGGAGGGCATTCTGGCGCCCTGCTGGGAACAGGTCGCGATCCCGGAAACGCGTCAGCAGCAGCTCCAGCATGACGTAATTGGTCATGAGGATGTCGGGTGGATCGGCTTGAATCTCTTCCCGGCTGATCACCTCGCTGTCGTACGGATGTTCGCGTCCGGTGGCTTTCCGGAAATCCTGCAGGGCCTGGTCTTCGGTCGAGGCCGTATCGCCGGTGTAGCGCCCCAGCGTAAGCCCCGACCCGCGCAGGCGCTGCGCAAAGTCCTCGTACTGCGAGTTCGCCAGTGCATTCATCGGGTAGATGATGACGGCCTTGATGCCGTCAATGCCCGCCTCGCGCATCTGCAGGCAATCGCTCACAATCGGTATCCCAAACGCAAACGACTTCCCCGACCCCGTGCCCGTGGCTACGATGGTGTTGTGCTGGTTTTGCACCTGCCGGATGGCGGTGGACTGATGCTTGTACGGCGTGATCGGCGGGGCAGCGCGGTCGCCAGCGTCCACGGTGAAGCAGGCCGGCGTGTCGGGATGAAGCAGCCCGTCATCGACGAGCGTCTGGAGCGAGTCGCCGGTCTTGAAGCGCCGTGCGAGCTGGATGTAAGGGTCTTTCCAGAGCAGCGTACCCTGGTCGACGCGATCTTGCACCCACGACTCGATCTGGGGGTTGCGGAATTGCTGGAAGGTGTGGACGTAGCGCTGATAGGCGTTCTGGGTGTCGCGAAGGACGTGGAAGGGGTTCATGTGTGCGAAAGGAGGTTGGATTCGAATGGATGTTGATGTTCTGTCACACCTGACTGTTATGGTCCAACACTGTCATCGCGAGGAAAGATTGACGGGTATCATCGAGCGCCTGGCGGGCTTTCTCTATAGGCGCCTGATCGGTATCACTCACAGCGCCACCCCCTCCCGGTCAATATTGCGAAGAAGCGGGCGATCCTTGTGAGCAAACTCTTCCGCACTCAGGTGGACAAACGAGAGAGCTACACCGTGCCTTGAAGCAACGTCCATGACGAGGCCGCTTGTGCGCCGCGCCTCTGTTAGCGGTTCAACTGGAGCGTCAAGCACGATTAACACGTCCACGTCACTTTCTGCGTGGGCCTCGCCGCGGGCCTGCGATCCAAAGACGATGAGACGCACCAGGCGCTCGCCGTAGAGGTCGCGCAGCGCTGCACGGGTCTCCTGCAGCGCCGTGCGCACAGCCGGAGTAACGTCCAACGTGGGAAGCGTCGCGGGCATAAGCCGTGTTTGACTTGAGTCTACTGTCGGGCCTGCAGGGAGCGTACGCAGATGAAGGTTTGTTGATGTAAACCCTATCCTCATGGAAGGCATACTGGCGCAGCACGCGCTCATGTGTCACGTGCGCCAATGCGCGCGAGCACCCGGTTATCGAGAAGCAGCGGCGTCACCTCCACCACACGAAGAGCCGCTCGGTCGGGATGCGCCGCGTTCACCACGTAGTTGTAGCTGTGCGGCAGCACCACCGACGGCACGCGGAGCACCATGCTGCTTTTCTCCTCCAGCCAGGCGTCGCCCATGTCACGGGTTGCATCGGTCGCCGGGAGTTGGTCCCAGCCGTCAGGGAGATCGTCTTCAGAGATCGTGGAGGTGTGTTCAGCCTCGATCTCGGCGCGGGCATAGACCATCTCCGTCATGAGATCCGCACGCTGCAGGCCCGTGAGCTTCTCCAGGGTCGCAGTGGCCAGGTGATCAGCAGCATAGCTGACGAGTTGGCCTCGGGAGGCCCAGCGGCTCTTGTTGTAGAGTCCGCCTTTGCCAGAAAAGGGGGCGTCTTGGTACTGTTTGTGGACGATGCGGTACAGCGTAGGCACTCGTTCTGATCGTTGTCGGGTAGCTGTTAGATTGCAGGTGATTCCCTAAGCAGTCATCCCGGACAAGACGCCCCTGGCGCCGCTAATCCGGGATCTACTCGTGCCTTGATAGCTCCGATCTCTTCAGTACTAACGACCCGAAGGAGCACAGGCACGGAGCGGATCACACCGGGAATCCGTGCTCCAGGCTGGCCAGCAGGTCGTCCACGAGGACGGCTCCAGGCGCGGTCAGGGCCACGTCAAACGGCACGCGCCCATCCAGCGCCGGATTCGGTTCCTTCATCCACCAGGCCGCCTTTTCCTCTGATCCGAAGATCGTGGTGGCGCGCCTGAGAAGGCGCACATAGCGAAAGACGCGCTCCGACTCCGGCAGACCGAGCTGCGCCTGGTTGTTGCGGTAGCGGGTGTAGGTGCGCCGTGAGCGCCCGAGCACCTGGGCCATCTCGGCATCGGTGATCCCCAGCACCTGCTGGAGCTGCTCGGCGACGGCAACCGGGTAGCCCCCACGGATTGCAGTGTCGGCCTCGGTGTCGTTGGCCACGTGCAGGTCGGCAACGGACATCGTGGGGGCGTTCGGCATAGC
>CAZZCI010000125.1:0-7072 GCA_964653015.1 uncultured Rhodothermales bacterium | reverse complement strand
ACCCGAAGATTGACCTGTTACAGAGAACTACCAAGATTACCGCGTGGGGGTTACCCCAACCGATCGTTCGGTGTGCAACGTGGATGTTGCGTCGTCTTCCGCGTCTGAGTCAGATGCTGTATCTGCTTCGGGCGATTCCGACCGGAATCGTTCCTCTACCATCTGTTGATGGCGCTCCAAAAAATCGAGCAATACGTTTTGGTCTTGCAAGCGCTGCAGGCTCATGATGCGCTCCCAGGCCATAGGACGTATCCGAGCCTCGTCACTATGCTCAGCCTGACGCATTAGCATCTCTTGGCCAACCGTTACCACCCAATCTCCTGGGTCAATGCCACGGATTCCCGCAACATCACGTCCCTGGGCTACAATGTCTACGGGCACAAAATTCGTGGGCGTTGGATCGGTGAGCGGAGGCTTATCATCTTCCTCGCTCTCGCTATCGGAAGTTGGTTCTATCGGAACCTCATCCCCCAGCTCGGCAGCTACAAAAACGCCTCTCTCACCTGTCGTCGGATTCTCGTAGAGTGCGCTCCGCGGAATGAGCGTGGCTTGGTCGGTTTCTCCGTAAAAAATATCGACTTGCACGAACATACCCGGAAGCAGGCGCTCCTCGTCATTAACGACGTCAATTTCCGCGCGAGCGCTGTAGCTATCTGAACTCAGGAACGGCGAAATACGACTCACCTCTGCCTGCACGGGATTGTCGGCTTGCCCATCCGGCATGATATTCACCGTTTGGCCGGCCTGAATCTGTCCGTAGAGCCGGTCAGGGATGGGGACCCGCACGCGCACATTTTGAAAATCACCGAGCGTAAAGAGGCGCTCGCTGGTGTCTACGCGCTGCCCTACACTCACTTCGCTATCGCCAAGGTAGCCGCTAAAGGGTGCGCGCACCGTTGTTTCGCGCAAATCTTCCTGGCGTTCTTCTATCACAGCCTGGGCCTGGGCAACCCGGCTTTCGGCCTGATCAACACTTGCTTCAGCAGACTCCACTTCTGCCCGAAGGCTTTCTAGCTCTTGCTCACTCTCAAATTCGCGTTCGACCAGTCGCTCGGTACGAGCCAGACGTGCTTCGGCTTCGGCCAGCGTAGCTCGGGCCGAGCGTGCATCGGCTTCAGCAATGCGGAGGTCGGCCTCAGCCTGGCGGATCCGGTCCCGAAACACACGGTCTCGCAACTCCACGAGCACCTGGCCTTCTTCCACATAATCACCACTTTCGGCATGTACAGCCGTCACAGTTCCCCCAACTTCCGGGTACAACTCAACCTGATTACGGGCCCGCACCGTGCCATTTACACGCGCCTCCAGTGGAAGCGCGCCAAACTCGGCCACAACAGCCTCTACCGAAGGAGGCTGGCGTTCACCTTGTTGCGCCCATGGCGAAGACCCTCCGCCATTTTCGTCATCTCCCCCACATCCGGCTAACCCAATGAAGAGAAGCGTGGCAACTAATACGTATCCGATGGGACGTTGCATATGCATTTTTGCTGTTAAGCGTTGTATTACCATCTTACCATCACGGCCCCCTTTACCGTATTGCGCTTCACGAATGGTTGCGTTGAGCTGTTTTCAAATGTCGCTCCCGCATCACGTAATCAGGTTTGTACACGGAGCCCAATAACCACTTTGTATAAACTATACTTCTTAATTTGCGCCAAGATTATGACAATGATGTTAGGTTGTCGTCTTTCTTTTCCTAAACGACCGCAGGCTAGAGGCAGATCGTGAAAACAGTGCATGTTGCACCATCTATCTACCTCAGATGTCGCGCTCTTCCCTACGACAGGTCTTTTTGGGAAGTTACATGGCCTGTTACGGACTGCTTGCTCTGCGTAATGAAAAAAGACTGTGCTCTGGACATTACAATCCTGTAGCATGTATTGTATAATCCCTTGTCGTTACGTACCCATTTGGCAGCGTCTGTTGCGTGTGTCCCTTGGTTATGACACCGTGGGCTGTGCTGTGCATACAATGCAGATGCACACCGAGCCATACGGCCTTGCTGCTTTTTAGCCGCGGCTATTCGTTTTTCTCGCTTTTGCTATGCCATCTTCTTCCCCTCAAGTGTACCGCCGTCGCTCCGCCTGGATGGAGTTTGTCGTGATTCTTGCCGTGTGGCTGGTTTTTGCCATGCTCATGGTAGGGCGTTTGTTTATCGATCCGGAGCGCACGGCACGCCCTCCTATCACTGGAGCCTCGGACGTATTCTGGCGTATTTCCATCTATATGCTTTGGGCCCTGGTCACGCCCCTGGTATTCTGGCTATCAAGCCATTCAGGGCTGGGCCGCGCCCGCTCTGCAACAAATATTGGCCTGCATGTTCTGGCGGCGATTGCTATTGCCTCCCTACTTGACACTTACAGCGATGTGGTGTATAAGCACTTGCTCCAATCGCCCGAGGAGCGCGAAGCACTTGCCACTGTGTTAGGAGGGGCACTCTCCGGCATTACCCGACTTAGCTTTTTATGGGAGCTAATTATCTATCTGGCTATTCTATCGGTGGGCTTTGCGCGCGACTACTACCGCCGCTTTCAAGAGCGGCAAATGCAGGCGGCTCGCCTTGAAACACAGTTAACAGAGGCCCGCCTCGAAGCCCTACGTATGCAAATCAACCCCCACTTTCTGTTCAATACGTTGCATGCCATCTCCAGCATGGTCGAACGCAATCCCTCGGGGGTGCGCAAAATGGTGGCTCGCCTTAGCGCTCTACTACGCCACACGCTCGACCATGATGGCGCACAAGAGATTCCCCTGAACCGCGAGATCGATGTGCTCGACGACTACCTGGCAATCATGCAGGTCCGCTTTGAAAACCGCCTGACAATCCGCCGCGACATCGACCCCGAGGTGCTCGATGCGATGGTTCCTGACATGATTCTTCAGCCCATCGTGGAGAATGCCATCAAGCACGGCGTTACACAGCGTGCCACTCCTGGCTGGGTGCTCATCGCAGCCCACCGCCACGACGATACGCTTCGCCTGGTGGTCGAAGACAACGGCCCTGGCCTTACGCTCTCTGAAAACCTAAACCAGGGCGTTGGGCTAAGCAACGTCCGCTCGCGACTGCGCCAAATGTATGATAATGAAGCCGAACTTACGTTAAGCACCGGACGCGAAGGGGGCATCCGAGCAGAAATTAGCATTCCCTACCATACCTATTCGACCTTTAACGAACCGAACCAGACTTCGCATGACGAACTCTCCTATGCTTGATGTGCTCGTTGTCGATGACGAACCGCCCGCACAACGACGCCTTACCGATCTGCTCAACGATCGCGACGATGCGAACGTAGTGCAGGTATGCAGCAATGGGCGCAGCGCCATTGAGGCCATTCGCTCCCACACGCCCGACCTGGTTTTTCTGGATGTGCAAATGCCCGACTGCACCGGCATTGAGGTGGTTAATGAAATTGGAGCCGAACACATGCCGGTTGTCATTTTCGTGACAGCGTACGACCAGCACGCGCTCAAGGCCTTTGAGTTGGCTGCACTCGACTATCTCCTCAAACCCTTTGAGGATGAACGCTTCCACAATGCGTTCGACCGCGCCGCCGAGCACGTCAAAATGCGCTCGGCAGAGCAACTCGAACACCAACTCGAACGCTTGCTTAGCACCGTACGTCCCGATCTGAAGGGCGATGATAACGATTTCCTTCGCCGGATTCCCGTACGCACACGCAATGAAGTCCGTATCGTGTCAGTAAGCGAGGTCACCCACTTTTCTGCCGACGGCCCCTACGTGCGGATTCATCTTCGCAACGAAGATACGTATCTCATTCGGGAGCGCATGAAGGTGCTCGAAGACCAGCTGGATCCGGAACAGTTTTGCCGCATCCACCGCTCTACCATCGTCAACCTCGACGATGTAGAGGCTGTGCTGCCTAACCACGACGACCGCTACATGGTGCGCCTGGAAAATGGACAGCGCCTACGCGTAAGCCGCAGCCGCCGCGATGCCTTCGAAGAACGCTTTGGACTGACCACCTAATCCATTCCCGGCATGCCCGATGCCTATCGCACACTCCGCGAACCCGCCCGTATTGCGTTCAAGCGAAAAGGGTCGCGCTTTATTGCCGAAGCTTTTCCGGCCTCCACCGCCGAGACTGCCGAGACGCATATTGACACCGTGCAAGCGCGCGAGCATCAGGCTACCCACCACTGTACGGCCTATCGAGTAGGCCCTGACGGACACACCTTCCGCTACAACGACGATGGCGAACCCTCGGGCACAGCCGGGCCGCCCATCCTACAACAAATTGATGGCCACGACCTCACGAACACCCTTGTCGTCGTAACACGCTACTATGGCGGTACAAAACTCGGCACCGGCGGACTCGTACGCGCTTACGGCGATGCGGCAGCGGATGTGCTCGACGCGGCATCCATCATAACTCGTGTTGTTCGCGTGCCAGTGCATCTCACCTTTTCGTACGAAGACACGGCCCCGGCCAAACAAGCCCTTCAGTCGTTTGACATCGCTCGCATAGACGAACAGTACACCGATGTCACCAAATGGGTCATCGGCATACGCCCCTCCGACGTAGATGCTTTTGTGGATACCTTTACCAATGCGCTGGGCGGACGCGCAACCATTCACGTACAGCCCAACTCTTCAAACAGTACGTGATAGCCGCTCACATGGGAAACCACTTACTTGAATATCATGTGTAGAGAATGTATGTTGATGAGATACAGTGGTCGTGAGCTCCTTCATCAATTCAGACCTGCGCCATGCGTCCGTTTTACTGGATCCTAGTCGTCGTTTTCCTTTTGTCTGCCTCTTTTCTTGCGTCACCTGCCGCCTTTGCACAAGAAATCGACACGCATGAGGTGCGCGAGACAACGGGGAATCTCTATCTGGAAACAGGGTTTACCTCCATCCCGATAGAGGCGCAGGGTACACCCGAGCTAGAGACGCACGCCGCAGCCCTCTCCTACAACGGAGGCAGCTGGAATCTTATCCTGGAAACCACTTCACCAGACTGGGCGATTGGTCCTGAAGACCGCGCCGTCTTTGCTTTTGACGAGCAGACGTACGAAACGCCCGACCTGCACACCATAGACGCTGAAGCGCATGCGAACGGATTACGTGAACAGAATGCCGTTCTGCTTTCGTCTGAGTTGCGCACGGTTCTGGCTGAAGCTGACACGCTTCATCTCACCATTGGCGCCTACACGTTCAACTTAGCCCCTCTGGCAGATCATTACGCCCTCATCTACGCCACACTCGACGAAGAAGACGCTACCCCGTCCGATACCCCCACACCGGAGCTTGCCGACCCTACGCCGCACTAACGGTTTCCCTACTTTCCGTCTCCGTTTTTCGTTGTGGAGCATCCACCTACAAGCAGGATGATCCAACCCCTCACGTTTCGCCAGTAAGTACTTCTTATCTTGGTTGCACATGGCCCTGCTACTGTGTACCCTACGTTTGAAACCGGTTCCGACCGGTCCTTCCTGCTCATCCTTGTTTCCTCACGGTTCGATTCATTATGCCAGATATCGCTTTGGATGAATACGGTATCCACGTTGATACTGTACTCCGCAATGCCGACCCTGCTCGACTGTATGAAGAAGCCATTCGCCTCGACCCCACGGCAGCTATCGCCCACAGCGGCGCCCTGACCATCCGCTCCGGCGAAAAAACGGGACGTAGTCCTGCCGATAAGCGCATCGTAAAACATCCCGACACCGCCGACGACATCTGGTGGGGTCCCATCAACATGGAGATCGATGCGCACACCTTCGAAATTAACCGAGAGCGTGCCCAGGACTACCTCAACACCCGCGAGCGGCTTTACGTCATCGATGGGTTTGCGGGTTGGGACCCCGCCCACCAACTGAAGGTGCGCATCATTTGCTCGCGCCCCTACCATGCCCTCTTCATGCACAACATGCTGATTCGCCCGACGCCAGAAGAGCTGGCAGACTTTGGCGAACCCGATTTTGTGATCTATAATGCCGGCGAGTTTCCGGCAAACCGCCAAACCAAACACATGAGCTCCAAAACGAGCGTTGACCTCTCGTTTGAGGATGCCGAGATGGTCATTTTGGGGACCGAATACGCCGGGGAAATGAAAAAAGGCGTGTTCACCGTTATGCACTACCTGATGCCCAAGCGTAACGTGCTTTCTATGCACTGCTCGGCCAATGAGGGTAAAGACGATGAGGATGTTACGCTCTTTTTTGGCCTCAGTGGCACTGGAAAGACAACCCTTTCAGCCGATCCGAACCGTCGCCTCATTGGTGACGACGAGCACTGCTGGAGCGACGAGGGGGTTTTCAATATCGAAGGGGGCTGCTACGCAAAAGCGATCGGGTTGACAGAGGAAAGCGAACCCGAAATCTACAACGCAATCAAGTACGGCGCCCTGCTCGAAAACGTGGTGTACGACGAACGGACTCGCAAAGTCGACTACGAGGACACCTCTATTACCCAGAATACGCGTGCCTCGTATCCACTAGAGCACATTCCCAATGTCAAAATTCCATCGGTAGGTGACCATCCTGACAACATCATCTTCCTCACATACGATGCATTCGGGGTGATGCCGCCCGTGAGCAAGCTCACCCCCGAGCAGGCCATGTACCACTTTATTAGCGGATACACCGCTAAGGTGGCTGGCACTGAAATGGGCGTAACGGAACCGAAGGCTACCTTCAGCGCGTGCTTTGGGGCCGCCTTTTTGGTGTGGCACCCCAGCAAGTATGCCGAACTTCTGGCCGAGAAGATGCGCGCCCACAATGCCGAGGCCTGGCTTGTTAACACCGGTATTACGGGTGGCCCATACGGCACCGGCCACCGGGTTCCCCTCAAGCAAACCCGTGCCATCATCGACGCCATCCACGATGGGTCGTTGTCAAACGCCGACATGAAAACCGACCCAACGTTTGGATTTGCAGTGCCTACCGCCTGCCCGAATGTGCCGGACGAAATTCTGTGGCCTCGGGCCACCTGGGACGATCCGGAAGCATACGATGCACAGGCTGAGAAGCTCACCGGACTGTTTGCTGAGCATTTCGAACAGTACGCTGACATCGCTGGCGATGAAATCGCCGCTGCCGGCCCCAG
>CAZZCI010000124.1:0-7127 GCA_964653015.1 uncultured Rhodothermales bacterium | reverse complement strand
ATTACAGCACTGAAACAGCAAAAAAACGACCCCAATCGCGTCTCTCTTTTTCTGGATGGTGCGTTTGCGCTGGGCATTCACCAGGACCTGGTGGTGAAGTACGATTTACACACGGGGCGGGTGCTTACTCCGGAGGAGCAAGCCAACCTGGAAGCCGACGAGCGTCTGATTCAGGCAAAGCAGCAGGCGATGGAGTATCTGGCACATAAGCCCCGCACGGAAGGCGAAGTGCGTGACCGTCTCGAACGAGCCGATTACAGTCCATCGGTCATTGAAGCAGCAATCGAGCGGCTTCATGAGTTATCGTATCTCGATGATGCGACCTACGCGCACGACTACGTGAAAGGTCGGTTTGCCAACAAAAAGTATGGCCCGCATCGCATGCGGCGCGAGTTGCGCGAGCGTGGTGTTGCCCCGGCCCTGATCGATGAAGCCCTAGCTCAACTGGAATCCCGCGTTGATTTCCCCGCCGCTGCGCAAGAGCTAGCCGAAAAGTACTGGCATCGGGTAGCCGATGAGCCCGACCCGCGTAAGCAAGCTAAGCGGCTACGGGGCTATCTGATGCGTCGGGGATACGCCAGTAGCACAGCGCGTGCCGCGGTCGAAACCGTTCAAGAACGCGCACTGGCGCCGTAGCCTATAATCCGTTAGAACAGAAATAGGGTGTAACTGCCTTTTTGGCCGCAACTCCTTCCATCATGGACGGTCCTTCTTCCGCACCAACATCGACGCCTTCCCCGGCACAATCGTCTCCCTCAACAGGGGATGGAGCACCGCAAGCGTCGTCCGCCACAGCGATGGGTTCGCCCGAGCCTCCGGTCGGACCAACAACGGGCGAGCGTGCCCTGCGATGGGGGGGAGGATTGCTCATTGCCGCTGCCATTGCAGGCACCGTATGGTACTTCGCCGGCCTCTTCATCTACCTCGTCGTCGGAAGCCTGCTGGCTTATATTCTGTCGCCACTGGTGGATCGCATCCAATCTACGGGGCTAACCCGGACCGCCAGCATCGGGGTGATGTTTGTGCTGGTTACTGCTGTGTTTGGCGTGCTGCTCACGTTCATCGTGCCGTTTCTTACGCAACAGGTCCGCGATCTTACCCAACTGGTTTCTGTGGAGGCTGCGACCAACGCCGCCGCCTTTGTAGAGAGTTGGATCCGCCAGTTTGTGCCTATTGAGGCCGGGCGCATCGAAGAAACGATTCGCGAAACCGCACGGGCCCTCGCCGAGGGTGACCTGGTGGAAGGCGAACGCGTAGCCGATACGCTTGGATCGCTCGTATCGGTCTTTACGAACATCGCCTATGCCGTCGTAATCATCCCCTTCATCACGTTCTTCGTGCTCAAAGATGGGGTCGAGTTGCGTCGAAACATGATGCAACTGGTGCCCAATCGCTACTTCGAGATCACGCTGGCCGTCATTGCAAAGGCCGAGGCCAGCCTCAGCCGGTATGCACGGGCGCTGCTTCTTCAGTGCCTGAGCGTAGCCGCCGTGGCCTCAGTCATGCTCTGGCTGGTCGGACTCGAAAACGCGCTGGCCATCGGCATTTTTGTTGGAGTGGCCAACATGATTCCGTACTTCGGGCCGTTCTTCGGGTTTTTGATTGGAACCGTGGTTGGCATCGCCCAAACGGGGGACCTCAGCCTGATTCCGGGCGTCGCCATTGCCATGGTGATCACACAACTGTCCGACAATATCTTCTTTCAACCGCTCATTTTCTCGCGCGCCGCCAAAACGCACCCGCTCGTCATCCTGTTTGTGGTGCTCATCGGCGCACAACTTGCCGGGCTCATCGGTATGCTTATCGCGATTCCCCTGACCACGATCATACGCGTCATCGGTTCGCAGGTGTTGTGGAGCATCCGCAACTACCGCGTGTTTCGCCCGGGCGCCTAACGCGTAATCCATTCCGAACGAGGAGTCCCAACATTCAACGCGCTTTTCGTGCATATTGGAAAGCGGTTGGTGGATACGCACGGCGCGCTTGTCTATATTGCCCCATAGCTCTGAACATCAACCGGACGCCTGTTTTCTGGATCATCAGCTGTTGCACATGACGCATCTTAACACCGACCTGGCTGCCCACCTTAACGATGCGGTGGCTGCCGTACGCGAACACACCTCCATGCAGCCCGAAATGGTGCTCATTCTGGGGTCTGGGCTGGGCGACTTGGCCGAGGAAGCCGAAGAGGCCACCGTCGTGCCGGCCTCCACCATTCCGCACTATCCGCAGTCTACCGTAGCTGGACACGATGGCCAGCTGGTGCTGGGTACGCTGGGCGGTACCGATGTGGTATTCGTGCAAGGACGCGTGCATGCCTACGAAGGATATCCCGTGCATCGCCTCACATTTCCGCTGCAGGTGTGTCACGCACTGGGCGCCGAACGGCTGTTGGTGACCAACTCGGCGGGCGGCGTCAACCGGACGTTCCAACCGGGGCAGCTCATGCTTATCACCAATCACATCAACCTGGCGTTTGCCGATCCGGGGCAAGGCCAACAGGTGGATCCGCGGCGGGCCGCCATAGAAGCGGCACAGGCTGGGGGATCCGACACCGCCTCCACGCTTCACACTGGATATTACGACTTGCAATGGGCGCATGAAGCGCAAGCAGTCGCCACGAAAGCAGGGGTGCACACCGCACAAGGCACCTATGCCTGGACGCGTGGCCCCTCCTACGAAACCAAGGCGGAGGTTCGCATGCTCGGGCGCCTGGGGGCCGATGCCGTGGGCATGAGTACCGTGCCCGAGGTGCTGCAAGCCCATGCGCTGGGTATGCAGGTGCTGGGCATCTCCACCATCACCAACTTTGCCGCTGGACTGGGTCATGAGGTGCTCGAACACGATGACGTGCTGGAGGTCGGCCAGCAGGTGCGTGGCGATTTGCGGACGCTGGTCCGGGCGATCGTAGAAAAGACGTGAGAATGCTGTTCGTCCGGTGCCTGGGCGAACCTTCCCGTTGCTTTGAGAATAGAGAGATAATCCCCAACCGCTTCCCGGCTTTTCCACACTTGTGCGCTTATGATCCCCGTCATCGATTATGCCGACCGTGCCGATCGCCTAGAGGCGGTGCTAAGTCGCAGCGCCTCTTTTAGCGACGATGTCGACGCGGCAGCACGCCGCATTCTGCACGCCGTCCAGACCGACGGCGACGCAGCCGTGCATCGGTTTACCGCTCAGTTTGACGGGGTAGAGGAGCTCATGCTCCGCGTACCAGCCTCCACACTTCAACAAGCCCTCTCTGATCTCGATGATGAACTGCGTCGCATCATGGAGGCCGCCGCCGACAACATCCGCCGGTTTCATGAGCGGCAGGGCCCCGATTCGTGGTTCCAAGACGATGGCGATGGGGTGCTTCTCGGGCAGCGTGTACAACCGCTGGAGCGAGTTGGGCTGTACGTGCCGGGCGGAACCGCAGCGTATCCCTCTAGCGTGCTGATGAACGCCATTCCGGCACAGGTCGCGGGTGTGCCCCACATCGCCATGGTCTCGCCCCCCCAATCCGATGGAACCCCGCACCCGCATATATTGGCCGCCGCCGCATTGCTTGGGATAGACCGAGTGTATGCCGTGGGAGGCGCCCAGGCCGTTGGAGCGCTCGCTTTTGGTACTGAAACCGTTGATGCCGTCGATAAAATTGTAGGCCCCGGAAATGCGTACGTGGCCGCTGCGAAGAAGCAGGTGTTCGGGCGCGTAGATATTGACTCGGTGGCCGGACCCAGTGAAATCGGAGTGCTGGCTGATGAAACCGCCGATCCGGCTTTCGTGGCGGCCGATCTGCTTTCGCAGGCCGAACACGACACCCGCGCCTCGGCCATCCTGGTAACGCCGCATCGCCCACTTGCCGAAGCGGTGCACGACGAAATCGCCGAACGCGTGCCTACCCTGCCGCGTCAGTCTATTATCGAGGAAGCCCTGGCAACCTACAGCGCGTGCATCGTAACCGATACGATGGCGCAAGCAGTAGACATGATGAACGAATTAGCGGTGGAGCACCTTGAAATCATGGTAGACGAGCCATGGACGGTGCTCTCAGACATTAAGCACGCCGGAGCTATTTTCATGGGGCCATATTCGTCAGAGCCGGTGGGCGATTACTTTGCTGGCCCCAATCACGTGCTGCCCACCGGAGGCACGGCTCGCTATGCATCCGCATTGGGCGTGCCCGATTTTGTGCGCACACAGTCCATCATCCAGTATTCGGCCCGCCGACTGGCGCAAACCGGCCCCGACATCGTTCAGTTTGCCGAAGCAGAAGAGCTGCAGGCGCACGCTGATGCCATCCGGGCGCGCCTTGATCGCCTCGACTCCGCCTGACGTCCACTCGCCATTACCTTTGTTGCTTATGGATGCTCCTTCTGCCTCTGCTCCTTCAATTGATACCGTTCGCTCGCGCATCCGCTCGGGCGTGCGCAATGAACACCCGTACCTGGTAGGAGCCCCACCTAAAACCGAAGTCAAGCTCAACCAAAATGAGAGCCCGTACGACCTTCCGCCGGCCTTAAAAGCGGAGCTCATGGAAACGCTTCGCGATACGGCGTTTAACCGGTATCCAGCCGAGCAGCCGTGGGAGTTGGCTGCGGCTCTGGCCGAACACAACGACGTCGAACCCGAGCAGGTGCTCGTTGGCAACGGATCGAACGAGCTTACATATCTGTTCGGACTTACGTTTATCGAGCCCGGTACGCCTGTGGTGCTTCCAGCGCCCATGTTCTCGCTCTATGAGAAGGTGGCTCGTCTGTACCATGCCGACTTAACAACCATACCGCCGCGCGAGGATTTGCACTTCGATATTGATGCCCTCGTGGAGGCGATTACAGCGACCGAGGCAGCCATGACGGTGCTTACCACGCCGAACAATCCCACCGGACTGGCGCTACCGCCCAGCGCTATCGAAAGGGTACTACAAGCGACCCCTGGTCTGGTCGTTGTGGATGAGGCTTATGTCGAGTTTAATGACTATCCTGCCGCCACGGAGCTACTCGATACGTATCCGAACCTTGTAATTTTGCGAACGCTGTCTAAGGCATTCGGGCTGGCCGGGCTGCGCCTGGGCTATCTGATGGCGCATCCGGAGCTGGTCACTGAGTTCATGAAGGCTCGACTGCCCTTCATGGTCGATCGGTTTTCGGAAGCTGTAGGACACGCCGTTCTAAACCGGCCAGACGTGCTTCAGGAGCGCGTTGATCAGATGCAAGAGAGCTGTGAGGAGCTTACCGAGGCATTGCAGGCCCGTCCCGATGTAGACGTCGTTCCATCCAGCGCTAACTTTGTGCTGTTTGCCCCTCGCTCTGCCGACTCAGATGCTGTACAAGAGGCATTGGCCGAGCGGGGCGTCTTGATTCGAAACATGGGTGGATACGAATCCCTAGGTGGTTATCTGCGTGTATGTGCAGGTACCGCAAGCGAGAACAAGGCATTTTTGGATGCGTTGAACGCTGTGCTCTAAAACGGCCCCGCCCTATAACACGTCGCGGCAATTGCGTTTTCTTTTTGTACTGACCGACTACGTTGTATAATGAACTTTATCCGGGTTAGAATAATTGGCCTGTCTACGAGCCCTTCAAGTGGAGGCGCCTATGCACTGGTTCTAGGCGAAGAAGAGGGCAACCGGCGACTGCCGATTATCATCGGGGCGTTTGAAGCCCAAGCCATTGCGTTGGAGCTGGAAAAGATCCAGCCCCCTCGCCCTATGACGCACGATCTGCTGCGCGACGCCTTTGATTCGATGCAGGCCGATGTGACCGAAGTGGTGATCGACGAATTGCGCGAAGGTACCTTCTTCGCCAAAATCCGTTATCAGCACAATGGCAACGAAGACAAGCTAGATGCGCGCCCGAGTGATGCCGTCGCCCTGGCTGTTCGGGTTGATGCACCGATCTTCGTGGCTCCGGAAGTGCTCGATGAAGCAGGCATTGTGGCCGATGAGGAAGGAAGCGTGTCGGCCCTCGCCTCCTCTGAAAGCGAAGAGGCCGAGCCCGATCAAAGCGCTACCCCGCTAGAGCGTATGGAAAAACAGCTCGATCAGGCCATCGAAGAAGAAAACTACGAACGAGCCGCTGAGCTACGCGATCAAATCGAGCAGCTTAAGAGCGAACAAAGTCAGAACTAACGCGACCTGCTTGCCTGGTCCTCTGAAGCTTCGTGGCGACCCCGCGAAGCTTCTTTTTTATCGCTAGTGTGTGTTGCACCACAAGTACAGTTCATCTTCTCACCCACCGGACCGCACCGCTTATGTCTGCATCCCTCCCTGAAACCGCTGAACGATGTTTGCCCTGGACGGCCCTGGAAGCAATGCCTGACCTGGCGGCAGATTATGTGACCGGTGCAGGAACAGCTCCGTCGTATTTTCCGCTTGACCGCACCAAGCTTAAAGACCGACACAGAGCTGTTGAGGCGGCCGCTGCTCGTCCGCGTGATCGGAGCACCCTTGCGGATGTGCTTGCCGAGCAAAATAAGCGGTGGGGCGCCACAGAGGCGACTCTTGCCAACATAGAAGCACTGCGCGATGAAAACACCGTGGCGGTGGTATCTGGGCAACAGGTTGGGCTCTTTGGGGGACCGCTCTACACGCTCTACAAAACGCTTACAGCTATCGTGTGGGCGAAGCAGTTAGAAGCTGATACCGGACGCACAGTCGTTCCGGTGTTCTGGGTGGAGGGCGAAGATCATGACTTCGACGAAGTTGCGCATACTACCGTCTTACAGCGCAATGCACCGGTGTCACTCGCTTATGCGCCCGACGATGTGCCGACAGGACCCGTGGGGCCACACACATTAGGTGCAGCGGTTGAAGATCCGCTCCAGGCGCTCGACGAAGCCCTTCCGCCTTCTGACTTCAAGCCTTCGGTCTTTGGAGCCATTGCAGAGGCGTACACGTCGGAGACTACTCTTGAGGATGCATTTGCCCGGCTTATCACCACGTATTTTGGCAATACAGGGCTGGTTCTTATCAACCCAGACGACCGCCGTCTCAAAGCGCTGGTGCGTCCGCTCATCCAACATGACATGGCCACCGGACACCAGGCCGCACAGGCGGTAGAAGAAGCCGGCTCCGCCCTCGAGTCCGATGGATACCATGCCCAGGTGCATGCGCGTCCCACCAACTTTTTCTGGATGGAACCGGA
>CAZZCI010000123.1:5190-7138 GCA_964653015.1 uncultured Rhodothermales bacterium | reverse complement strand
CTCCCTCGCCGTCGCCCCGCCTGCTGGGGCGCTCTAGTGCAATGCTCCAGCGTCCTCAAATCGCCCCCGGTTCTTTACGCTGGATTGGTACGTCGGACGCCCAGCACTGCGACGGGTGTCACAAGCCAGTAGACGTAACCTGCGCGCTCCGTACGATAGGCAATGACGCCAAACAGAACAGGGCCTCCTTCCGTGGGGAAGCAGACCCTGCATGGGATTCAGCATAGTTCAGTAGCACGTGCTATGCCGCTTGTCCCAGCTGTTCGTCGAGGCGCTTGGTGAGTTCTTTCTTGGGAAGCACGCCAACCACTTGATCTACCACCTCACCATTGTGGAAAAAGAGCAGCGTAGGAATGGAGCGCACCCCGTACTCCTGTGCCGTGCGGGGGTTGTTGTCCACGTTCAGCTTTCCTACCTTAGCACGCCCCTCGTATTCCTCGGCCACCGTGTTGATGGTCGGAGCAAGTTGGCGGCATGGGCCGCACCAGGGAGCCCAAAAATCGACCAACACCGGCTGGTCAGCGTTAAGGACATCGTCCTCAAAGGTATCGTCGGAAAGTTCGAGGGTAGATTCAGCCATGGTAATACTAACTGTTATGAAACAAGCAATACGGTTATTCGGGGCGTAGAACGCATCGTTCCCGATGGGATGTGCTACGTAGCACAGATGCCTCAATCGTAACACCCCAATTCATGAGCGGGTTGCCTATTGAGGCGACCTCCTGGCAACAGATCACGCCACACTATCTCTTACACCCCATGATACGCAATGATCGCGCCATTGTGGCTCTCACCTCTGTGGGACACGGAATGGTGCATACCTACGAGCTTTCCATTCCCATTCTCATGACCTTATGGCTGGCGGAGTTCGACGTGTCTACCGCAGTGCTTGGAGGCATTGTGGCCATAGGATATGGTTTGTATGGACTGGGGGCGCTTCCGGCAGGCATCCTGGCTGACCGATGGGGATCGCGGCGCCTCATTGTGGGGTGCCTTGCAGGTATGGGAAGCGCATTTTTGCTGTTGAGCCTGGCTCCGGGATTGTGGACCATTGCCGCTGCGCTCATTCTATGGGGATTGGCTGCCAGTCTGTATCATCCCGCCGGGCTTACGCTCATTTCACGAGGGGTCGTACAACGCGGAAAGGGACTAGCCCTGCACGGCATGGCAGGCAACATTGGCATTGCCATGGGGCCTCTCTGTACTGCGTTGCTGCTACTTGTCGTAGACTGGCGTGTGGTTGCCGGAGTGCTCGCCATTCCTGCACTGATCGCAACAGGGTATGCCGCACAAGCCTCGTTCGATGAAACCGCCGCCGACGCAGCAGCCTCGGCACAAGACCGTTCGCCCGACTCCTTCCATACGCTCTGGACAACCACGCGTGTGCTTTTCGCATCGGGCTTTGCACTCGTCTTTTTGATCGTTATGATGTCCGGACTATATTACCGAGGCGTGTTAACGTTTTTACCGGATTTGCTTGAGCGATTCGTAACGATTGACTTGGGGCTCGCTGTTGAACCAGGCCGATACGTGTACGCGGCCTTGCTTATGGTGGGCATGATGGGACAGTATATTGGGGGCTGGCTGACTGACCATGTGCGCACCGAGCGAGGCATCCTGGGCGCATTTGTATTGCTTACGATCATTGGCATCGCGTTCTGGCCGCTTGCTCAGGCCGGCGCCATCTCGCTATTCATTATCAGTGGCGTCCTGGGCATTGCCCTCTTCATGATTCAGCCGCTGTATCAGGCCACTGTAGCCGAGTACACGCCCCCTGCTGCGCGCGGCTTATCGTACGGGTTTACCTACCTCGGCGTGTTTGGAGTAGGTGCTCTTGGAGCCGCCCTGGCTGGGAGTCTGCTCAATTGGTTCACCCCGCTCGTCTTGTTTCTCGTCTTGGCGATCGTTGCCGCCCTGGGTGCATTGCTCAGTGCCTACCTGGCCTGGA
>CAZZCI010000123.1:1499-5090 GCA_964653015.1 uncultured Rhodothermales bacterium | reverse complement strand
ATGAATGAACCGGCTCTGTTGCCTACAATGGCGATTTTCCCTGTGCATAACCTGTGGATAACTTCTTGATTATGTGGATAACCCCCCGGGCTAACAAACCACATCACCATTCCAAAGGGCTAATCCCCTTCTAACTCGCCCAAAGGCCGATTATTATCTAATGCCTCCAATATCCGTTATGTGTCATACCGGTATTTACGGTGTGGATAGCCTGTGGATAACTTTGACGGGGCTGAATGGCATTTTTCGGTTCACATCCACCATATATCCGTTATTTTTCGTGTTTCGCCACCTGCGCCACTTGGTTGCATATTGGTAACATACTTTGAACGGACGGTCAACGCTCCTGGATAGTCTATTGCACAGGCGCTTAGTACATAGCTTCTGACCGTGCTTTGGTGGCTTGCTTCATGTAGGCGGTAAGCCGATCTACGTACGAGGATAAGGGCGGACAATGAATGCCCGTGCCTTCCAACGCTGCTTCTGTGTTCGTGGTATCGTAGTGGACATCATGGTCGAAGTAGTCAATCAGTTGCGGAGCAATGCCCAAATACCGTCCGGCGTCAGACCCGGCTACCCTGCGTGCAAGCCGCGATGGCACGGGTACATAGGCCACATGCATGCCAAGATGCTCTACAAACAGGTCCATGATTTGCTGCGTGGAGAGCGGATCGGGATCGGTGAGGTGAAATACGGTGTCGTTGTACTGGGGCGACTGCATCAAGTGCGCCATCGTGTCGATCACATAATCGACCGGGGTAAGGTGAACCGGATGAGCCCCTGTACCTACCCGTGCCATAAGGGTATATCGAGGCAGCCGCTGCAGCGCACGCAAAATGTAGTACGGCCCATCAAATTTGTCGGTCGCGCCCGTTTGGGAATCGCCCACTACAATACCAGGGCGGAATATCATAGTCGGGATGTGCTCGCGTCGTTCTTGTACCAACACTTCGGCATGATACTTTGTCTCCTCGTAGAAATTTTTGAAGCCCGCATTGTGTACAAGATCCGTCTCATAAATGCGACCATCGCGCGTCCCTGATACGTATGCCGTGCTCACATACCCGAAGGTTTGCAGATTCGGAGCGGCCTCCATGAGGTCAAGCACATGCTTTGTACCTGTTACGTTAACGCGCCAGCCCACATCACGCGGAATGGTAAGATCATACACCGCCGCAAAGTGAACGGCACGTGTTATCTGCTTCGCGACTGTATCGTAGGCAGTTCCTAATCCTAGATCAGGCTTTGTAATGTCGCCCTCGTGCAGGGTAGCACGGGTGGCAATTCCGAGTGCATCGATTGTGTCTTGGGCCTGCTCGGCAAACTTGGGCTGGATGAGCAAGTGCACATCGAGAGAGGTGTCAGCCTGGGTCAATGTCTGCACGAGTCGCGTCCCCAGAAAGCCGGGGAATCCTGTCACAAAAAGCATCTGCGTATGGGGAAAATGCGTTGTATATTGAATGCTGCAGACCACACTTTCTTGGTGGGGCTACGCACCCCGCCGAGTGGAGACTATGGTCTACATGACTATAATATGAACCCACCGCGCTGTTTTCGGTTCATCGGTACCCATTACGTTTGGATCCATGATATGCTGTTTTAGTCATCTCATACTGACTTAACTCTGCGCCGACTTAATTAGGTGCTGCATGCCCTCTTATGAACTCCCCAACTGCTCCATCATCAACGCCAACGTCCGGCACCTCCGATGCGTCGGGGGCGGCGGCTTCGAATGGACAAGGCACAGTCAAAGAGGCTAAAATTGGGGATGCGCCACATGGTGATGCGACGACGGAGGAGGTCTCTTCACCGCCTAATGAACCGCCTCAGATAGAGGCCCCTGACGAAGAGAACACGTCGCCCCTTGCCGATTTCGATCCGCTAGCGCCGTATCGAGGGGCTGTACGTCGCTTTTTTGTGGTGTATCGGCATGTGGTAGGCTTGCTTATGGGCGCTCACATCGCCTACGTACGCTCGCTTCCGTCCGTGCAGAAGAAGGGAATGCGCTCACTCGGCAAGCGCATGATGGCGTGGCTCTTTCGTCCGCTGGTAGACCGGTCGCTGGTAGACCTTCCGTTTCCGGTGCAACTTCGGCGGCGGCTTGAAATCCTGGGTCCTACGTTTACAAAGCTTGGCCAGATTCTGGCTATTCGTGAGGACCTGTTGCCCGAGGCCATCACGCGCGAGCTAGAGAGCCTGATGGACCATCTGCCCCCAATTCCTTTCGTGCAGGTAAAGGCCATCATCGAGCGCGATTTGGGCGCGCCCGTCGAGGAGCTCTTTGCCAGCCTGAGCAGCGAGCCGCTTGGATCGGCTTCTATTGCCCAGGCCCACCGCGCCACCACCACCGATGGCGACGAGGTGGTCATCAAGGTCATCAAGCCTGGCATTCGTGATGTGATTACGTCGGACCTGAAGCTCTTGCAGTTCTTCGGGTTCTTCCTGCAGTGGATTATTCCGCGCTACCAGCCCCGGCAGGTCATTGAGGAGTTCAGCGCCTACACCGAGCGCGAGGTCGATTACTCGTTCGAGGCGACCAATGCCGAGGTGTTTGCTGCTAACTTCAGCGATATGCCCCACGTGGTGTTTCCAACCATTTACCGGGAGCTAAGCTCCGATGAAGTGCTCACCATGCAATTCATAGATGGCGTGCGCCCCGGCTCCGAGGCCTCCCTTAACCTGTCGGAGGCCGACCGAAAGCGCGTGATCGACCTGGGGGCGGCTGCCATTATCCGCATGTTGTACAAAGACGGCTTCTTTCACGCCGACCTGCATGCGGGCAACCTCAAAATCATTCCGGGCGGCCCCGACGAACCGGTAAAGGTCGGGTTTATTGACATGGGCATGGTAGGACGCTTCAGTCCGCAAGTAAAACGCCGGATGCTGTACTACTATTACGCGCTGGTACAAGGCGATGTGGAAAACGTAGCCCGGTACCTGCTCGATATTGCCCGCGTGGGCGAGGGGGGCGACCCGCAAGGCTTTCGGCGCGCCGTATCGGATCTGTCGCGGTATTTTGCCCGACAAGGCGGTACCGGCAACCTCAGCATTGCGCAACTTATCCTGGAGTCGCTTAGCCTGGGCGGACGCTATCGCATCTTTTTTCCGGTAGAGATGACGCTGATGGTGAAAGCACTCGTCACATTTGAGGGTGTTGGACGCACCATGGACCCCGACTTGGATGTCGTGGCCATCTCCAAACGCCATGTCCGAAGCATCTTTCGTGAGCGATTTGATCCACGCACCTTAGGGCAAGAGCTTTTTCGCAATGCGCCCGAATTTGTGGATGTAATGGTGCAAATGCCCCGTCTGCTCACCTCGGGGGCCATGTACCTTGAAGAAACGCTCGACGACCGTTCTCCTAGCAGCGATCCGTTTCCTGGACTTCGAGGAAGCATTTTGGCGGGTTCATGTATTATTGGAGGTGCGCTAGGCGTCGTGCAACAAGGCCCCATCTGGCTGTGGCTCCCGCTGTTTATTCTAGGAGGGCTCCTGGCCCTGTTCAAAACATAATTGAGTTGGTATTGCCGGATTCAGTCCGTATCATTACGATCCCCAATGCCCCCTTGGCATACATCCCCTGGCATACAT
>CAZZCI010000123.1:0-1399 GCA_964653015.1 uncultured Rhodothermales bacterium | reverse complement strand
TGGCATACATCCCCTGGCATACATGATGTGACTGCCTCGCTTTTGTTTTCCTGCTGATTACGGGCAGCAATGCCCCTGCATGTATGGGTTCTGATCCTGACTTCACGATCGACGTTACACTCGATCCGAACGATCTGGAAGAGCTGTTTGAGCCATTTGACCCGTGGCGCCACGAGGCCATGTCATCGCGCCAAGCGCCTGGCCTGGAGCGCACGCAAACGCCTTCCGATCCCATTGACTGGGACTACCTCTATAGCGTGGTGCGCAGCTTCATGGGCGACATCCTCGACCGCTATTTCCGGGTGAAGCTAATCGGGCACGAGCAAGTTCCCGACGAGGGGCCCGTTATTCTTGCGCCCAACCATAGCGGCAATGCGTTTCCGCACGACGCCATTGCGCTGGATGCTGCACTGTGGCGCGCTTCGGGCTACACCAAGGCCGGGAAGTTTCGCACTGTATACACGCCACAGCTGGCCGCCACCTGGTGGATGCGCCCGTTTGATCTGGATAACTGGTGGCGGCGATGCGGTGGCGTAGACATGACGTTTGCCAACTATGATGCCCTGCTCAAACGCGGCGACCGCGTCATTTACTATCCCGAAGGCGTTCCCGGCATTGGTAAAGGGTTCACGCGGCGCTACCAGTTGCAGCACTTTCACTCCAGCTTTGTCGTTCTGGCTGCAAAATACGACGCCCCGGTGTATCCGGTGAGCGTAGTGAATGCCGAGTGGGTGAACCCAACCAGTGTCACGTTCAAGCCAATCGACCGGCTCTTTCGAAAGATTCTGGGCATCCCCTTCCTGCCCCTTCCCATCGCGCCGCTGGCTTTACTCTTTCCCTTCATCTTCTATCTGGCCTTTCCCTGCCAGATGACGTTTGTGGTGCAGTCGCCTCTTAACGTGCGGCAGATGCTGCGCGAGGAGGGATGCACCGACGTGCGCGCCCCCAGTCGAAACATGGTGCTGCGCGTGGCCGAGCGAATCCGACAACGAGCTCAGCAAGATCTCGACCGCGCCGTGGACCAGTATGGCCAATCGCCCTACGACTGGGACAGTCTGAAATCGGAAATGCAATCCATTCGTGGACGCCGGATGCGCACCACGCCCCTGGGGTGGCCCCTCTCGTTTGTGCAGCACGACCGCAATCGCGAGCGTCCGCCCGCTAAGAACTGGCTTCATAAGATCGTGCGCGACCTCGACATTGCCGCGTGGTACATGCCCTTCGGCTGGTTCCTCATTGCACTGATTCGCAAATTGCGCAAACCGCCCTACGGCTACCGCGGCTTAAGCAAAGACGAAAAACGGCGTCGGCAAGGCTCCTATCGGTGGTTGCTCAACGACCAGCCGCTGCCCCCGCGTCCCCCACGCACCGAAACTCCAGATGCACATCCAGGGCCGTC
>CAZZCI010000122.1:4063-7157 GCA_964653015.1 uncultured Rhodothermales bacterium | reverse complement strand
GCGGATATCCCGGGCGGTTATTGACCAGCGACCTACAATTCCCTGCCCAACACCGCTTAGATGGTACGCAGTTGTAAAGAAGCAATGCCTTCGCAGCCTCTTAGACGTTCCTTTGTGCAATCTTCTGAACGACACGCACACGAAATGACTACCAGTTCACGATCTGACTCGACAGTCACATGGTGAACAGATAGTCAATGGCATCCTCTGAAGATTCGTCCTTATCTCGGCGCGAGCGTGAGCGCCAGGCACGGCGCGCTACCATGTTGCGTGCTGCCGAGACCGTATTTGCCCAAAAAGGCTATACCCACGCGACCCTCGACGAAATTGCTGAACGCGCCGAGTTTGGAAAAGGCACGCTCTACAACTACTTCGAGGGGGGCAAGGAAGAAATCTTGTTTGCCGTGCTCGACACCGTCTACGATGAGGTACACGATCTAGTCACCTCCAGCTTTGCCGAGGCGTGCCATGGGCGCACGCTGCGTGCATGCTATCGCGACATGGTGAAACGAGCCATTACATTCTACCAGGAGCGCGAAGACCTTTTCGTAATCCTGATCAAGGAAGCCTATCGGATGTGCTTTAGCCACGACGAGACCAAAGTCGCCTACTTCCAACGGCAGCGAGCCCGTATTGTCAATACGCTGATGCCCGCCCTCGAGCACGCCGTATCTGAAGGCACCATTCGCGATTTACCGCTCCATTCGGTAGCTCACATGCTTATAGAAAATGTGGATGGGCTCATTGTGCACCGAATCATGGTGAACCACAACACGCAAACGACTATGTGCGAGCACGGCTTTATGTTAGATGAGCCCGAAGAGGCTGCCGATTTCCTTACCGCCATGCTGTTTGATGGACTGGGGACATCGGCACTGTAACGTGTAGCGGTCCACTCCCGTCGTTATGACAACCCGTATCCCCGGCGCTTTTATACTTTTTCTTCTCTGCACCCCATGATGCGTTTTTCGTTGTTGCTTTCTCTGTGCCTTGTAGGTTGCATGTTGGCTGAAAGCGCGTGGACCGATGCGGCTCATGCGCAAGCGTTGCCTGCTGATTTTGAAGAGGTCGATCCTGACGATCCGGTGCCACTCTCGCTCGACGAAGCGGTTCAGATTGCGCTAATACGCAACTATGAACTACGTAGCACACGCCTCGACCAAGAGGATGCTAACTTGCAGGTAAGCGAAGCCTGGGGCCAGCTCTACCCCAGCCTTTCGTTTGAAAGCAACTATACACGAAATGTCCGCTCCCCCAATCCGTTCGCAGGAAGCGAAGCGGGCGGACTGTTCCAGACGCTCGACTTTCTGGAGTGGTTGTCGTTCAACGAACAAGCACGCACCGACGACGACCCGACCACCCAGCCCATTCCGCTTCCCGAGTTTCAGGAACTGCAGCAAGAAGGATTACGCGAAGCGGGTGTATCGCCTGGTGGATCCGACAACCCATTTGCGGTCCCCAATCAGTTTGACCTGGGGCTGACGCTTACACAAACGCTCTACAGTGCCTCGGCATTTGCAGCCGTGCGTGGTGCCGAGCGACTACGCGAGATTAACCAGCGTGGCGTAGATCGTCGCGAGCAGGTGCTCATCGACGAGGTGCGCGAGGCGTACTATCAGGCCGTGCTTGCGCAAGAGCAGGCCCGCGTAACACGTCAGAGCGTCGAACGCACCAAACGAACCGTTGAAGAGGCCACGCGCGCTGTAGAACAAGGCACCGCCCCGAAGTTTGACCGGCTGAGTGCCGAGGTGCAACTGGCCAACCTAGAAACGGAACTCACCGACGTTGAGAACCAGGCCGAACTCGCCGTCAATGCGCTCAAAAACGAGCTGGGACTTCCCGTTGACACCCCGCTGCGCCTGGTTGATGCACTGGATCCGCCCGGGGTGCCCGAGTTCGTAGCCACCATAGACATCGACACCGCTACCGATGAAGCGCTGCGTCATCGCCCCGATTTGGATCAGGCCGATCTCGCGGTTGAACTGCGCGAGATCGACCGTTCCATCACACGGGGCCAGCTCTTGCCAACGGTAAGTGCGTTTGCTAGTGCAAACTATACCGGGTCGGTCCCCGACGACCGCACGGTAACCCTGTCAGATCCGGACAACCCCTTCGCGTTTGATACCGAAGAGCGCAGCTTTTTCGACACCAGCTACTGGGATCCGGCGGTGAACGTAGGCATCAGCCTAACCTGGAATATCTTCGACGGCAACCAAACACGTCGTCAAGTACAGCAGCGTACCATCGCGGTAGAGCAGGCCAAGGTAGAGCGTGAGCAAGCCTTTGAGGGAGTCAAGCTGGAGGTAGAGCAAGCCCTTCGTTCGCTGCGTGCCGCTCAGCAGCGCCTGGAGACGCAGGAACGAAATGTAGAACAGGCCGAGCTCAACTACGAGTACGCACGCCAGCGGCTGGATGAAGGCGTAGCCCGCCCTATTGAAGAGCGCGAAGCCTCTCAGCAACTTGATCAGGCGCGCCTGAACCGGTTGCAGGCAGCGTTTGATTACGTGAATGCGCTTAGCGCACTCGAAACCGCTATCGGGCGCCCCCTCCGCGATGACCCCGATGCTACGTTTCAATTCGGACCGTAACGCGCTCCGATACTAAACCTGCCCCTGTTGTTTCTCCCCCTCGCCTCATTTTTGTACGCCATGCTTCCTACTGTTTCTCCTACTATGTATCATCGTGTTGCGCTCGGAGTGGTATTGAGCTTCCTGTTGGTTTGGGCCGGCTGCGAATCCGAAGAGATCGACGACGAGCGCCCCAGTGGCGTCCCCGTAGACATTTTGCCGATTACGCTGCAAGACTTTCAAGACCGGTTAGAACTGACCGGTATTTTGGAGGCCGATGACGATGCCATTGTATCGGCTGAGGCCTCGGGACGGCTGCAGCGCCGCGCTTCGCTGGGCACGCTGGCGCAAGAAGGCGAGTCGGTCGCATCGATAGACCAACGACAACCCCGAGCCGCCCTGCGCCAAGCCGAGGCCCAGTTGCGCGCGGCACGAGCGGCCTACGAATTGGCGCAAGATAGCTATGATCGACAAGAGCCGCTCTACCGCGATTCCGTAATTAGCGCTATTGAGTTTGAGTCGGTACG
>CAZZCI010000122.1:0-3963 GCA_964653015.1 uncultured Rhodothermales bacterium | reverse complement strand
GTGGTGGTCAATGGGCAAAACACGGCTGCCGACGGCGATGCTGCACGCATCATTGAGCGCTTTGCTACGCTCGACGATGCAATGATCGACCCCGCCTCTACGCAACGTCCGGTTAACAACAACCGGTAGCCCGCTCTGCGTGCCGCTTGGTGCGGCGTTTTTTCTTGTGCTTAACCTTCTGCTCTCATGCGTATTAGCGATATTTCCGTTTCCTTTCGCACGGCTGTGATGGTGCTCGTGGCGATTATCGTAGCCGGGGGCCTAACGAGTTACCTCACCATCCCCAAAGAGGCCAACCCGGATATCGAAATCCCCATCATCACGGTGCAAACCATCTACCCGGGGGCCAGTCCAGCCGACGTTGAGCCGCTGGTAACGCAAACCATTGAGCGCGAACTGCAGGGCATTGAGGGGATCGACGAAATCCGGTCGATCTCTACCGAGGGCGTCTCCATCATCATTGTCGAGTTCTTGCCCGGCACCTCCACCAATGAAGCGTACCAACGCGTGCGCGACGATGTCGATCGTGCAGAGGCCGACCTGCCTACCGATGCCGAAGAGCCAATAGTGAACGAGGTGGACCTGTCGGACTTCCCCATTATGACGATCAACCTGGCTGCCGATTATCCGCTGGCCCGGCTGCAGCAGGTAGCAGAAAACCTTGAAGATGTGCTCGAAACCGTTCCGGGCGTACTCGAAGTGGACCTTATCGGGGATATCGAGCGCGAGGTGCGCACCAACGTCAATCTAAATGCGCTGCACGGCTATAACCTGACCTACAACGACATCGTCAGTGCCATTCAGCGTGAAAACATTAATGTGCCTGGGGGCTCCATCGACGTGGATCGGCTAAACTACCTCATCCGAGCCGATGGCGAGGTCGACGTACCTACCGATATCGAAGACTTCGTCGTGGCCGTACCCGATGGCAATCCGGTGTACATCCGTGACGTGGCCGACGTCGAGTTTAGCTTCAAAGACCGATCGTCGTTTGCCCGGCTGCGGCAGTTGCAGACCGAACAGCCGGATGGGACCTACGAAACCCAAGCCAACTGGCAAGACAGCGACCAGGTCATCAGTCTGGAGGTCAAGCAGCAAACCGGTGAAAACATCCTCGAAACGGTGGATGGGGTTGTCGAGGAGCTAGAGGCGTTTCCGTTTCCCAGTGGAACCACCTGGATCATTACCGGCGACGAAAGCGAGAACGTACGCGATCTCATTTCTGACCTTGAAAACAACATCATCAGCGGACTGATCTTTGTGGTGTTGGTGCTGCTCTTTTTCCTGGGTGTGCGCAACGCAGCACTGGTTGCCATTGCGGTGCCGCTGTCGATGTTCGTGTCGTTTATGGTGCTTCAGGCGATGGGCATCACCCTCAACTTTATTGTGCTCTTTACGCTGATCGTAGCGCTGGGCATTCTGGTTGATAATGCCATCGTTATCGTGGAAAACATCTATCGATTGATGGATGAGGAAGGAATGGACCGACTGGAAGCGGCTAAAGAAGGGGCCGCTGACTTTGCCGGATCCATTACGGTGGCCACCCTCACCACCTCGCTCACCTTCGCACCGATGCTGTTTTGGCCAGGCATCATTGGCGAGTTTATGGGATTCTTGCCTCTCACACTCATCATCTCGCTGCTGGCCTCGCTCTTTGTAGCGGTGTTTATCAATCCAGCAACCATGGCCATCTTTGGCCGCACGCCGAACGACCCGAAAGACGAAGGCGGGCTTTCGCGGGTGGGATGGTATCTGGTGCTTGCTGGATTGGCGCTTGTAGCTATTGTGTTAGCACTGGCCAATTGGGAAACCCTCGCTGTGTTTGCCGTAGCCGTGCCGGTTGCATACGCCATCTTTAAGTATGCTTTTCAGCCAGTATCAGAGCTGTTCATGCAGCGCCTGCTCCCCCGTCTACTTGGCTACCACCGCGATCTGCTCACATGGGTGCTAGAACGCGACTACTCAGACGACCGAGCCCACCTTCGTAACATGTGGAGCCTGGGAAGCTTTACCGTAGGATTATTTCTGGGCGTGATTGGAGGGATCATTGCGCTTGTAAATACTACCGCAGCCACAGTACTGCTTGCCCCTGCAGGACTGCTGCTGGGAATTGGCGTGCTGGGGATTGTCCTGCACTCCGTGGTTGGCCTCCTGCGAGGCGGATGGCTTACGGTGCGCACTGGGCTTGTGGCTACGGTGCTCATGGCCGCTGTTCTTGGGCTCACAACACTGGTGTTGCGGGATGTCTCAACATCGGTCTATCCCGTGGTTCTGGGTGCGCCTCTCGTCGTCGCACTTGTAGGACTCATCGGCACTGTGGTGAAACCGCCTGCGCTGCTCACCGACAACCGAGCGGTGCTGCTCAATGGCATGCTGGGGGCCACGTTTGGCATCTTTGGCTTGTTTGTGCTCGCCAATCCGGGCGTTGAGTTCTTCCCCGAAACGGATCCGAACCAGGTGCGCGTAAACATAGAAGCCCCACTGGGCACCAATGTGTACGCCAGTGATGCCACCATGCGTAATGCGGAAGCAACGCTCGTTGCGTTGCTCGAAGACGACGAGCGCGTCTTTACCAACACCGAAAATATGCTCAGCAACGTGGGCGTGGCAGGCACCGGCGACTTTGGCGGCGGACAGCCACGTTCAGAGCTTTCACGTGTCACCTTCAACCTGCGCGATTATGCCGACCGCGTGGAGCCCAGCACGACCACCCTGTCGCGCATCCGCGAGGCCATCTCGGGAACGCTCCCGGATATGATTCTCGACATTCAGCGCGATGAAATCGGCCCTCCCACCGGCCCACCAGTAAACATCGAAATTACAGGTCCTGAGTTTGACGTCATTGCCGACCTGTCGGAAGAGGTCCAGCAATTGCTGCGCCAAGGGGTAGACGAGGGCGAACTGGAGGGGCTCGTAGACTTGCAGGACAACCTCGAACTGGCACGCCCTGAACGAAGCATCAATATCGACCGGCAAGAGGCTGCCCAGTATGGGCTTAGCACCGCACAGATTGGTGAAACAGTGCGCACGGCCATCAACGGCATAGAAGCCAGCACCTACCGCGATGGCGACGATGATTATGACATTACCGTGCGGTTAGCACCGGAAGATCGGTCGAGCCTCGAGAGCCTTGAAAACCTGCGCATCGCGTCTCCTACCGGCGACCAGGTGCCGCTGGTTAATGTCGCCGACTTTGAGGATGGCGAGGGCCTTGGCTCTATCACACGGCTTAACCTCAACCAGGTAGCCGTCATTGAGGGACAAAACGCGCCGGGCTTTTCGGGCCCCGAGGTGCTTGGACGTGTTCAAGATTACCTGGCCGATTACGTCGAAACCGAGATTCCCGACGGGTACACGCTAGAGTACACCGGCGAGCAGCAAGACCAGGACGAAGCGTTTGGCTTCCTGCTTTTTGCTCTGGGAGCGGGCATCATGCTCATCTTCCTCGTAACCGTGGCCAAGTTCAACTCGCTATCAGCCCCGATCATTGTGCTGCTAGCGATTGGGCTCAGCCAGGTCGGCGTAGTACTTACGCTGGTGCTCAGCCAGACTCCTTTTGGACTCATGGTGTTCATTGGCATCATCAGTCTGTTTGGGATTCTGGTAAACAACAACATTGTGTTGCTCGATTATATTCAGCAACTACGCAATCGCGGAGCGTCTGATCGCGAATCCATTATTACTGGAGGCGTAGATCGTTTGCGTCCGGTGTTGCTTACCGCCATGACTACCATCTTGGCGCTTATTCCGCTAACGTTCGGGCTGAATGTGGACTTTATCGGGCTGATTACCTCACTTGAACCCGCCTTCCAGTTCGGATCCGAAAACACACAGTTTTGGAGCCCAATGGGTACGTCCATCATTGGCGGACTGCTCTTTGCGCTGTTCCTTACCCTCGTGATTGTGCCGACCATTTACTCGACATTCGAGTCCCTAAGCCGCTGGATGGGCCGCACGTTGAAG
>CAZZCI010000121.1:0-7158 GCA_964653015.1 uncultured Rhodothermales bacterium | reverse complement strand
GGGTGGTAGTGGTGGATAATACCTACTGTGTGGAGCACTTCAACCAGCGAGCCAATAATTTCTTTCCCCACCAAACGCTACAGCAAGGCACTGCTCTTCCACGAGCGTTTGCTGACCGTTTGCCTCCTAACGACGATACAACCACCCTATCGTGGCCTGATGTGAACCCTGCCACCATCGAGGCGACCGTACGACACGTGCACCACGAAACGGGAAGCTATCGCGTTATCACGCTACGTGACATTTCGGACACCGAACGTGCTGAGGCGGCTCTCGAAAAAAAAGACAGCCTACTGCAAGCAATCTTGGAAACGAGCGTTGCAGCTGTTGCCGTCGTTAACGAGCAAGGCGACATTACGTATGCGAACAAGCACGCCGAGTCGATTCTGGGACTGCGGCGCAACGCGTCGAATGCATGGAGTTACAAACAACTGGGATGGACCCTCTCGCCTCTCGATGATGAGGCCCCTCCTACGCGCACACCGCTCCGGGATGTGCTCGACACCGGACACCCCATTCGCGATATGCGCTGCGTCATCACCTGGCCCGATGAAACGCGCAAGTACCTATCCATCAACGCCGCCCCGTTGCCCGAAGCCGAAGACCGTCCACCGCAGGTCGTGTTTTCGGTTGAAGACATTACAGAGCGCCACCAGACCCAGCAACGCCTGATTCATGAGCGCCGGTTTTCGGAGGCGGCTATCAATAGCTTGCCTGGCATCTTTTACATGGTAGACCGAGAAGGGCGGTATCACCGGTGGAACCAGTCGCTCGAACGGGTTACAGGATACAGCGCTGAGGAGCTATCTGAAAAAGCACTCGCCGACTTGTTTGACGAGAACGACCGTTCCCGCATTCAGCAAGCCGTGGCTAACGTCTTTCCTGAACGCAACGGGTTTAGTGTCGAAGCAAACGTGATCACAAAAGACGGATCGTCCATTCCGCACATGTTTAGCGGGGTCCCGCTCACCATTGACGATACAGACTACCTGGTGGGCGTTGGAATGGACGTAACCCGCCAGAAAAAGCGTGAGGCAGACTTGCAAGAGGCCCGCCACAAAGCCGAGACGGCTCTGCAAGAGGCCGAGCGCATGAACGAGCTCAAAAGTTCGTTTCTGGCCAACATGAGCCACGAAATGCGCACGCCGCTTACCACGCTTACTGGATATGCCCAGGTACTCGTCGACGAAGACGATCCTCCCCCTCATTTCGCCAACCGCATTGCCAACGGGGCTCTTCGGCTCCTCAACACGTTCGACGCGATACTTACCTTCTCGCAAATCGAAACCAATTCGTATACGCTCTCGCCGTCGAAGCTGTCGGTATGGCCCTGCATCCAAGACGTCGTGCGCGAGGTAGCCTCGCAGACCGAGCGCACGATCCAGACAGACCTACCGGATGCGCCCTGCCAGGCCCTTTTAGATGCCAGTGCGGTGGAACGCATCGTCAAGCATTTGGTGGACAATGCGGCCAAGTTTTCATCACCCGATGACACGGTCCACGTACGGGCTCGCTTTTCCGATGTGGCCATCAAAATAGTCGTCGAGGATACCGGCATCGGAATGCCGGAGTCGTTCGTGCCGAACGCATTCGACGCGTTTACGCAAGCCTCCTCGGGCAACCAGCGCACGCAAGACGGCAGCGGTCTCGGACTCGCGATCGTGCATGGGCTGACCGATGCCATGGAAGGGTCGGTTACACTGGATACAGAAGAAGGCGAAGGAACCACGGTAACTGTACGTTTGCCCCGCCGCCTTTCTTCTCCTTCGAATGCATAGTGCCGAAACGGTATTGTCACATCCTATTGCCGTGTCACAGGTCAATGGTTGGGGATGCGCCTGGTTGGTCTAAACGTACCGAGAAAAACCCACAACCATGTCATTGCGAGCGCAGCGAAGCGCCCAGCACATTTTCCTGTACACCAGACCTGCACTGATCATATCAGCCTTCGTCCTATAACTTTCGTAGGAGCCGACTTGCGAGACATCCCGCTGTCTGGTATAATGATGCGGTGTTGTGTGTAGGGAATGCGTAGACCTGGTTGCAGCGCGCATTAACATCCCCTATATTGCATTCGGTGTTACGCTCTGCGCCCCTCTGCCCACTTGAGTGGCGTTTATTCATGTTCTTGTTTTTTGTACTGGCCTCTATTTCTCTTTATGTGGTTTGAGCGCACGGTTGATTTTCTCAATGACTTGGTATGGTCGTATGGCCTTCCGATAGGTGACGGGCAAATGCTGCCCTGGGTCGTAGTGTTACTACTCGGCGCGGGTATCTATTTCACCGTGAAGCTCAGTTTTGTACAAATCCGCCAGTTTGGGCATGGCGTAGCTGTAACCTCGGGAAAATACGACAATCCCGATGACCCTGGCGATGTCTCGCACTTCCAGGCGCTTACTACAGCCCTTTCGGCTACGATTGGAATCGGAAACATTGCAGGAGCCGCCCTGGCCATTCACTTTGGCGGGCCGGGCGCGCTCTTCTGGATGTGGATTACGGCCATCTTTGGCATGGCTACGAAGTACAGCGAGGTAACCCTTGCACAATACTATCGCAATGTCGATACGCCAACGGAAGCCGAAAAAGGCACGTGGCGGCAAAAATGGAAAGGGACCGTAGCCGGTGGCCCTATGTTCTACATCGAGAAGGGGTTAGGGGAGAATTGGAAACCCCTGGCCATCTTCTTTGCCACCATGCTCATGATCACCTCGTTCCTAACGGGGAATGCCGTTCAGGCCAACACCGTGGCCGATGTGATGGCCTCCGACTTTGGCATTGCCACATGGCTGTCGGGCTTGCTACTGGCTAGCGTAATTGCCCTTGTCATTTTAGGCGGTGTAAGCGTCATCGGACGCGTAACGGGTATCTTGGTGCCCGTCATGGCAGCAATTTACGTCATTGGCGCCCTCCTCATTCTTGGATTCCATTACGACCAGATCATTCCCACACTTGGGCTCGTCGTTACCAGCGCCTTCAATCCGGCAGCCGGTGTAGCGGGAACAGGGGCCGGTGTGTTCTTGCTCACCCTCATTTATGGCGTACAGCGCGGCCTCTTCTCCAACGAAGCAGGAATGGGGTCGGCCCCTATTGCCCACTCGGCAGCCAAAACCAATGAGCCCGCCTCAGAAGGCGTAGTTGCTCTGCTGGAGCCCTTCATTGACACCATCACCATCGTTACGCTTACCGCGCTTGCCATCCTCGTAACCGGCGCATGGGGCGATCCGGTACCCACCACGTTCAATCTCGACTCGGGCAACATTTCGTACCGGGTGCAAGACGAAGGCGGCATCTTCTCAGACGTCGATCGCCCTGAAGAAATTGAAATCTTCGACGGCTATCAAGAAGTCGACGAGGAGCAAGATCCACAGTTTGCCTGGCGCGAAGCCGTAGTCGAACGCTTTTACTTGCGTTGCGTCAATGGATGTGACACGGAAGACGACCTGGAAATCCCCTTCACAGGCACGCTCTATACGGATGATGGCATTGCCATTGGCCAGGATGGCACCGAGTACGACGTGCTGTATGGACAGGGCGTACGTAGTGGCGCTCCGCTAACCCAACTTGCGTTCGAGCGCGGGCTGTCCCCATTGGGCGACTGGGGCGGCTGGATCGTAATTCTGAGCGTTATCTTGTTTGCGATCTCCACCTCTATTGCCTGGAGTTATTACGGCGACCGGTGTGCGTATTATCTGTTTGGCGAAAATGCAATCTTGCCCTATAAATTGGCATTTGTCATAATGAACTTCCTGGGGGCAGTCACAGCGCTCACCACCATATGGGCCATTGGCGATATTGCCCTGGGCATCGTCATTGTACCCAACCTCATAGCGGTGCTCTTACTGACCGATAAAGTCAAGGAAATCACGAACGACTACACCGAGCGCAAACCGTGGCTCGATGACGGAACTGACCTTGATGACGACGATGCCGGAGTCGGCTCAAGCGTCTAACTCAAGCGTTAACTCAAGCGGCAAAGGCAGCGCGGTGCGGGTTGTGCAGAGCACACCACCTGCATGGAAGACAACGCGCACCGCTTCTTTTGCCCTGATTGCGCTCGAAATGCCGATACGTCACCCCGTGTTCTTCTCATCTATTCTCGATTTTTCTACGCTTCATGCTCACTCTTGTAGACCACCCGCTGCTCAAACGCGACTTAACTACGCTGCGTGACCGCACCACTGCGCATGGGCACTTTCGCGAAACCGTGTCGGATGCGGCAGCGATCTTGGCCTATGAAGCCATGCGCGAGATTGATCTGGCCGAGGTAGATATCGAAACGCCCCTTGAGCCAACCACCGGCTATGCGATTGCTAACGAAGTTATTGTCGTACCTATCATGCGTGCCGGACTGGGAATGGTTGACGGGTTTGTCCGCTTTGTACCGGAAGCCCGTGTGGGCCACCTTGGCATGCAACGCGACGAAGAAACCCACGAACCCGTCGACTACTACGCCAACATTCCCGATAGCGTAGACCGCGCCGACGTATTTGTGGTGGACCCGATGCTGGCCACCGGAGGCAGCGCCACCCAAGCGATTCAACTCCTTAAAGAGCGCGGCGCCAAGCGATTTGTGTTTGCGTGCCTTGTAGCCGCCCCCGAAGGCATTGAAGCCGTCCAAGAGGCGCATCCCGATGTGCACATTGTGGCAGCGGCCATAGACCGTGAACTCGATGCCAACGCATTCATCCGACCGGGCCTCGGAGATGCAGGCGACCGGATTTTTGGAACGCCTGCTTAATTCAATCTCGCGCCCTGTTGCCTCCCTTGCCTTTGTTTATGCGTATTTCGTTATCACCGTGGCCCCTCCTCGCTGTCTGCCTCTTCCTCGTGCCGCTGTTCGCCAGCACAGAGGTGCGTGGACAAACGATGGACGCGCCACGCGTAGCGCTAACGGACATTGCCTTTGAAGTGACCGTCGATGACCCCGATCGGGTGCTAACCTCCGGCGCCCAGATTCAAGTCAACGGGGCCCGCCCGGTAGAACTTACCGAAGACAACGGAACCTGGACCGCCGAGGGCATCACGGTAGATAGCAGGGGGCCCGCCGAGGTTACTCTCGTACAAGGAGGAAACGTGCTCGACCAGGCCTCCACGCGCATCATACCAGCCTGGCTTTCGATTCTGCCCCCACTCATTGCGATCGGGATGGCCCTCGTATTCAAACGCGTAGTGCCTGCGCTTTTCTTAGGCGTGTGGCTAGGCGCGTGGATGGCCGCCGGCTTCTCGCTCACCGGGCTCTTTGTGGGGACCCTCGAAACCATCGAAATATACATCCTGAACGCCCTGGCGAATGAATCGCATGTAGCCATCATCCTGTTCTCACTGATGATTGGTGGCATGGTCGGCATCATTTCTAAAAACGGCGGCACGTATGGCATTGTCGAACGCATCATTGGCTGGGCACAAACCCCCAAACGCGGACAACTGGCCACCGGCGGTTTGGGCATCGGCATGTTTTTTGACGACTATGCCAACACGCTTATCGTAGGCAACACCATGCGTCCGGTCACCGACCGGCTCCGCATATCCCGCGAAAAGCTGGCTTACATCGTAGACTCTACCGCCGCCCCCATTGCCTGTGTGGCTCTGGTTACAACCTGGATTGGGTACCAGGTTGGACTCGTTGGCACCGCTGTAGAGATGATCGACGGCTACGACGAAGGCGCGTACTCCATCTTCCTAAACTCGCTGGCCTACAGCTTCTATCCGTGGCTGGCGCTCTTCTTTGTGTTCGTAGTAGCATTTTCTGGACGCGACTTTGGCCCGATGGCACGTGCCGAAATTCGAGCACGCACCACCGGCGAACTGCTGGGCCCCAATGCCAATGTGGATGAAACCGCATCGGAGGATAACGATGAGCTGGCTCCCAAAGAAGACGTGCCCCTCCGTGCCTACAATGCCATCATCCCCATTCTGGTGCTGGTCGGTGGCGTGTTGGGAGGGCTCTACGTTACCGGCGAAGGCGATACGATACAAGACATCATCGGGAGCGCCGATTCATACACGGCCTTGCTGTGGGGGTCGCTGCTGGGCGTGCTGGCTGCCGCGGGGCTCTCCATCGGACAACGGTTGCTCTCGCTCGAAGAAACCGTAGAAGCGTGGTACGGCGGCCTCAAGTCGATGCTCTTTGCCATGATCATTCTCATTCTGGCCTGGGCACTTTCTGATATTACCGAGGTGCTCCATACCGCCGACTACCTGGTGTCGATCTTGGGCACTACGCTCGCCCCCGGCATCGTACCCGCTATCGTGTTCATACTGGCTGCGGCCACCGCGTTTGCCACCGGCTCTAGCTGGGGCACCATGGGGATTCTGATGCCACTGGTGGTTCCCCTCGTCTGGGCCGTTCTGCAGGCCAACAATATGGCCAGCCCGGAGCACTATCACATCATGTACTCCTCGGTCTCGTGTGTCCTGGCCGGGTCGGTATGGGGCGACCATTGCTCTCCCATCTCCGATACCACCATCCTATCGTCTATGGCGTCGGGATGCGACCATATCGATCACGTGCGCACTCAGTTGCCCTATGCGCTAAGCGTGGGGGCTGTAGCCATCGGTATCGGAACTATTCCTGCTGGATTTGGCTTTCCGTGGTGGCTCTCGCTTGCCATTGGGGCTGGACTGCTGTGGGCGGCCATGCACTTCTTCGGTACCCCCACGGAAGATCCTGAACCCACCGTTGCAGCCGAGATGCTGAACGACTCACCGCCCTCCTCTGTATCCGATTCCTAAATGCCTACAGAGGCCCCCGACCACGCACGTTATACCTCATAAACAACTACACACCATGTACTTGGAAGCCGACAACCGTCCCTGGGGACGCTGGGAAGAGTATCTTAACGAGCCCGGCTATCGGGTCAAACGCATCATCGTCCATCCGGGCCAGCGCCTGTCGCTACAAAAGCACGAACACCGCAAAGAGCACTGGGTGATTGTGCAGGGAGAAGGCGTCTTCACGCTCAACGACGACGAGATTAACGTGTCCGTGGGCGATAAGGTCTTTATCGATATCGGCGATGTGCACCGCATCCAAAACGACGGCGACGAACCGCTCGTCTTCATCGAAACGCAGCTGGGACTCTGCATCGAAGACGACATCATCCGGCTTGAAGATGACTACGGACGGTCGTAGTGGTGTGTCACACGTGATTGTTAGGG
>CAZZCI010000120.1:2104-7244 GCA_964653015.1 uncultured Rhodothermales bacterium | reverse complement strand
TTTCGGCGTATCGATGCGTCACATCTCCTCCAAACCTGCATATCTTCATCGCCTAAGGGGTGGACAGCGCCCGTTCTGGCTTGTATCTTAGCGATGCGTGTACAACTCATCTGCTTCGAGTTGGCTATGCGCACGGCTCCTTTTCACTCTCGTTTACTTCAAGAGCATCTTCTTTGACTATGGCTGCTACCCCAACCACTGACATCGCATCGCTTCTTGGCGATGAAGCCGACGACCTGCTCACGCACGAATGTATGATCGACAAAGACCAACTCCACTTGCCCGGAGGCGACTTTGTGGATCGCGTGTGGAAGGATTCCGACCGCAACCCGCGCGTGCTGCGCAACATGCAAGCGCTTTTCGACCATGGACGCCTTGGCGGTACCGGGTATCTGTCGATTCTTCCTGTTGATCAGGGCATCGAACACTCCGGAGGCGCCTCATTCGCGCCGAACCCGATCTACTTTGATCCCGAAAACATCATCAAGCTGGCCATGGAGGCCGGATGCAATGGTGTGGCCACTACGTATGGCGTGCTGGGCAGCATGGCCCGCAAGTATGCCCACAAGATTCCGTTCATCCTCAAGTTCAATCACAACGAGCTGCTCTCGTACCCCAACACGTACGACCAGACGCTCTACTCAACCGTTGAGTCGGCTTTCGATATGGGATGTGTAGGCGTGGGCGCCACCATCTACTTTGGGTCCGACGAGTCGCCTCGTCAGATCGAGGAAGTGTCGAACGCCTTTGCGCGTGCTCACGAATTGGGCATGTTCACCATTCTGTGGTGCTACGTGCGCAACAGCAACTTCACCATCGATGGCAAAAACTACGAGGCGTCTGCCGATCTTACCGGGCAGGCCAATCACATTGGTGTAACCATTGAGGCCGACATCGTAAAGCAGAAGCAGCCGACCCTGAATGGCGGCTACCGGGCGCTGAACATGGGCGACTCCAGCTACGGGAAGCTCGACGAGCGCATCTACTCGAAGCTCTCGGGCGATCATCCCATCGATATGACCCGCTACCAGGTCATGAACAGCTACATGGGTCGCTGCGGACTCATTAACTCGGGCGGCGGCTCGGGCAAAAACGACAAAGCGCAGGTCGTACGCACGGCCGTTATCAACAAGCGCGCCGGCGGCATGGGCCTGATTACCGGACGCAAGGCCTTCCAGCGTCCGATGAACGAAGGTGTTGAGGTGGTCAACGCGCTTCAAGATGTGTACCTCGACGACAGCATCACAGTTGCCTAACGTACGCCTGTGCTTGCTGTATGCATGACCGTGCCGCTCCGCCATGCTCCTTTTATTGGGGGGATGCGCGGAGCGGTGAGGTTTTACCATGTGCTCGCTATTCTGATTTCTTTCTCTGCTACGTCTGCTGGCTTCTATGTCTGATACCTCCTTCGAAACTACGCACTATCCTGCCTGGGCCGATGAACTGGCACAACGCTACCTGAGCAAGTCGGTATCCACCTTCGTGCTGCATGGCGATGTACGCGATCTGATTCGCACGACCGATCCGGTCACAGAGGCCCCGACGTACGTTCCGCTATCTGACTTTCTCTCAGATGATCTCTTTGCGGCGCGCGACGTAATTGTGCAGTACGATCGCTCCTCTGGGCTGCGCTTCCCCACACGCGCCTCACGCAAAGACTTCGACCGGGCGGTGTCTGGGTATGACAGCTTTCACGGCACCAGCTACGGCAATAAACTACCGAAAGAACCGGGTCGCGTGTTTGCCCTGCTCGAAAACTACTTTCGGTTGCGCCTGGCCAACGGAACGCGCATGGCATGCGTCATCGACTACGCCGAAACGATTGTACCCATGGCCGAGGCCGCCATGTACTCCGCAGAAGACCGGCAGGCGCTGGTCTACCTGCAGCGCTGGGCCCGCGATCCCCTGTTTCTGGATCACGACTTTACCCTTTGCCTCGTCACCGAAAACCTAACCGACCTGAACCAGCAGCTTGTGCAAAGTCCGCACACCGCCGAGATTCAGGTCCCCATCCCCGATGCCGATGCGCGCGAGCACTACTCCCAGTGGTATGTAGGTGAGCGTACCGAGGTCTACAACGAGCGCGCCGACATGCCCCTCGACACGCTGGCCGACTCCACTTCCGGACTTAACCTGACACAACTGCGCACCATCCTGGCGGATGTGCTCGAAAACAACCGTCCTCTCACGTTTGAGCGGCTCTCCGAGCTCCGCAAAGACTTTATCGAGGCCGAGGCATACGGCATGCTGGAGTTTGTAGATACCGACTTCACCCTCGATGACGTAGCCGGGCATCGCGAAGCCAAAACGCATCTACGCCAGGCAGCCCAAGCGCTGCGCGCGAATCGCCCCGACGTCATGCCCATGGGGTATCTTATCTGTGGTCCAGTGGGATGCGGAAAGACCTTCCTCATCCGGTCCTTTGCTGGCGAAATTGGTATCCCCATGGTGATGCTCAAAAACTTCCGGTCGCAGTGGCAGGGCGTTACCGAGGGGAACCTGGAGAAAATCCTGAACCTGCTCGAAGCGATGACACCCGTCGCCGTGATGATCGACGAGGCCGACGCGGCGCTGGGCAATCGCGACGCTCAGGGCGACTCGGGCGTATCGCAGCGCGTGTTTGCGCAGATCGTGTCGTTCATGAGCAACCCGAAGCACCGCGGACGCGTCATCTTCTTTCTCGTCACGGCCCGTCCCGACCTCATGCCGGTAGACCTAAAGCGCCAGGGCCGGGCCGAAGAGCACCTCGCCCTGTTCTATCCGAACGTGCGCGAGGATCGCGAGGAGTTGCTCGAGATTATGATGCAGCGCACCGGCGTCGATCTCGACATCGAGGAGGTGCCGGACATTTTGGTGAATGGCGAACGCACCTTCAGCGGAGCCGATATGGAAGCCATCATGACCCGTGCCTCGTTTCGGGCGGCCGCCGAGGGGACCGAGGTTACCTCCGAGATTCTGGAAACGACCGTTCAGGACTTCATTCCCCCTACGTATCCGCAAGAAATAGAAATGCAGACCTTGGCCTCGGTGCTGGAATGCACCAGCAAGTCGCTCTTGCCTGAACCCTATCGGTCAATGGATCGCAAGGAGGTCGTGCAGCGCGTCGAGACGCTCAAGCACCAGATTTGAGGCGACACCTTCATTCGGACGATCGCCCGAAGCAGCACAAGACGGAAACACCATGCAGGCATCGGCAATGCAAGGAGATCCGCACACTCGTTCACCGGTGGCATGATACATGGTTGGATTGGCTCATTTGGACATGCACATACGCCACGGTATAGGCGTGCTCTTTGTGTTGATCGCTCTGCAACTTGCGGGCTGTGCCAATCCGTCACCGCCCACCGGCGGCCCCCAAGACACCACTCCGCCCGTGCTTGAGCATCTGGTGCCCGCCGACGATTCGGTAAACGTGCCGCTCGATATCGAAATCGAGATGGAGTTCGATAAGTATATCGAGCGTGGCACGATGGCAGGGGCCTTCTCCATGACGCCGGAGCCAGAGATTCCCCCCGAGTTTGACTTTAGCGGACGCCGCATCACCATCTCGTTTCCCGAGCCGCTTTCCGACAGCACTACCTACATCGTGGAACTGGGTACCGATCTGCGCGATGTGCGCAACGTGAACCTCAACGAACCCCTGATCTTTGCCTTCTCCACCGGCCCTGAAATCGACGAGGGGCGCATCGAAGGCGAAATCCTGGATCCCGAATGGGGCGATCCAGAAGAGGGTGTCAACGTGTTTGCCTATGCTGTGGGCCCCGATGCCCAGGCCCCGCCCGATTCGCTCCCCGAGGAGCCTGACTTCCGCACGGAAACTGGAAGCGACGGAACGTTTCTGTTTCGCAACATCCGTGAAGAGCAGTATTACGTCATTGGCGTGCGCGATGTCAACCGCAACCGCTTTCCCGACCCCGACGAAGCGTTTGCCGTACCTCCCGTGCCGATCATCACAGCGCGTCCTGAGGCCGAACCGGTGCCTGTGCCATGGCTTCTTTACGAGCCCGAGCCGGCTCCCCGTGCCGAGCGCGTGCGGCCCCGCACCACGCAACGCCAATACGTACGGTTTAACGTCCCTGTCGAATGGACCGAGCGCAACGCTTCGCAATGGGCTCTAGTCGATTCGGTCGCACAAGACACGATTCCTCTTCGCTCCGTGTACCAGTCCGATGAAACCCCCTTCGAAGTAGGCGTAGCCGCCGATCAGCCACTCACCGAACGCGTCCATCGGCTTTCCGTGCCGCCGAATGCCCTTGCCGATGCCCAGGGCCGCCCCGTACCAGATACGACATTCAGCTTCACCCCCTCCACCCGTGAGGATGAGGCCGAGCCCGAGTGGATCGGGTTTCGCCCCGAACGCTCCGAAGCCGACGATAGCATTCCGCTTCTCGAAGATGAGGCGCCCGCCCTGCGCGTTACGCTCCCCCTTGCCGACGAGGCATGGAACGAGACAATCACCGCCACCGACACGCTTGGCCAGTCACGCACACTCACCCCTACCTCCGAAGACGGGCTGCAGTACCGTCTCGAAACGGATCCGCCCCTTGATGTCGACATGCCGCTTGATTTCGCGGTAGATGGCGAGGCGGTGGCCGAAGAAGACACCGTGTTCACCCAGCGCTTTCACCGGCTTACCGTTGACGATCTGGGCGAACTCGAAACCACCCTCGCGTACGACGTTCGCCCCTGGCCCGAGCGGGATCCCGACGACGGCACCGATCTGGGACTCCCCATTTCATTCGGCATTACTGTGCCCGACAGCTTGTGGCCTGCGCCTCCTGCCGGGCCGCCGTCAATGGATGTAGGTGCCGTGCCTGACATAGATGCCGACACCCTTGCAATGGCCGTGCCCGGTGTTCTCCGCGTAGAAATCCATGACGAATCAAACGACAACTGGCCCACTCGTCATGTAGAGGCCGATGCCCCGGGGCTCTTTCGCGTAGAGCGCATTCCCGAAGGCCAGTTCCGCTTTCGCGTGCTGCTCGATCGCGACAATACCGGCTACTGGTCGCCCGGCCAAATTGCCCCGTACGCACCCGCCGATCTGGTCACATGGTCGCAGCAGCCCATTGAGGGACGCGCCCGCTGGACCAACGTGCTGGAGGAGACCCTCCGCCTCATCGAACTCACCGACGAATAA
>CAZZCI010000120.1:0-2004 GCA_964653015.1 uncultured Rhodothermales bacterium | reverse complement strand
CGAATAACATACTGTTTCCGTTATGTCTATGCATGGCCTTCCGTTACTTACTGCCGATGCCATGCGCACAGCCGATGCGTACACCATCAACACGCTGGGGGTACCTGGACAGGTGCTTATGGAGACCGCGGGCCAACAGGCGACTCGGCATATCGTCCAGAACTACGGCCCGCTCTCCGGCATGCGTGTCGTTATCGCCTGTGGAAGTGGCAACAATGGGGGCGATGGGCTTGTCGTGGCGCGTGAGCTGCTCGACCGGGAGGCACACGTTCATCTGCTCACGTCCATTCCGCTCTCCGAGTACGAAGGAGACGCCGGAGCCAACGCTCAGATTCTGCAGCGACTCGCCAGCACATACGCCGATCACCTTCACCACACCGTTGTCACCACGCCCGACGCGTGTCCGCCACTCACCACACTGCGTCCCCAGGTGTGCGTAGACGCACTACTCGGCACCGGTCTGTCCGATGCCCCGCGGGAGCCGTTAGCCACTGTGATACGCCGCCTCAATGCAACTGAAGCGCCAACCGTTGCATTAGACATCCCCTCGGGTCTTCATGGCGATACCGGACAGTCACACGACCCCACCGTTCGCGCCCATTCTACCGTAGCGTTTGGGGCCGAGAAGGTGGGTGGGCGTCTCGCAGAGGGACCTGCGCACGCCGGGCAGATACAGACGGTTCGCATTGGCATCCCTCAGCACGTGCTGCACGACGCCGCCACCAATCCCGGCTGTGCCCATGCCACCACCGATGCGCTGGTGCAGGCCGCACGTCCCCAGCGCGACCATACCGCTCACAAATACAACGTGGGCATGGTGCTCGTTATTGGAGGCAGCGCGCCCTATCCCGGTGCTCCCATACTCGCAGCCCGTGCTGCTGCCCGAAGTGGGGCTGGATACGTTGCCTGTGCCGTACCCGCCTCCATTCAAGGCCAGGTGGCCACACACAGCCCTGCATTTCCAGTGCATGGCCTTCCCGAAACCGGATCGGTTCTCGAACCCGGTTCTGCCTTAAACGTGCTGCAGCCGCTGCTCGAAAAAGCCCGTGCCGTACTGCTCGGTCCCGGCTTATCAACCGATGCTGCCACGCAAACGCTTGTTCGGCGCGTAGCAACGGCGTTCAACGGGCCCATTGTATGGGATGCGGGGGCGCTTCCTGCGCTGACGGATCATCTCGACCTTTGCCGAAAGCAGTCGAGCAGCCGATGGATCCTCACGCCGCACGCGGGGGAGTTCCGGCGGCTGACCGCTACCAACTCGCTGGACTGGAACCGGCGCATCTCTCTTGCCCAGCAGTACGCGGCTGATTGGAACGCAACGCTTCTGCTGAAAGGCCATCCCAGTGTGGTCGCCGATCCGACGGGGAACACCTACGTTGGACGTACGGGTGGGCCGGCGTTGGCTGTGGCGGGAACGGGCGATGTGCTGGCTGGATTGTGCGCAGGGCTGGCCGCGCAGGGCACACCCCCACTCGATGCCGCCGCCGCAGCCCTACACTGGGGCGGGCGCGCCGCTGACCGCTACGCCGACACCCACGATGCACGCACACTCTCTCCGCTCGACCTGATCGATTTGTTACCTACGGTTGTATGATAGATCGCCTTCCCCCTCGCTGGCTCCAAGCCGCTGCCGTTTTGTGGACGCTCGGTATCCTGGTAGCCGTTACCCTGCCCGGCGATTCCGTTCCCGACACGCCATCGGTCATTGGCTTCGATAAAATCGTTCACTTCGTGATGTTCGCGGGATTTGGCACGCTCTGGATGGAGGCCCTCTCGGCGCGTCGCCTTTCGTGGGTGCAATGGTCGTTTCGCGCACGGTTTGGCGCCGTGCTAACCGTTGGTGCAGGACTGGCTGTAGGCACCGAACTCATTCAGTATGCCTTTCTGGAAAGCCGCCACGGCGATGTGTTCGACGTGGTTGCCAACCTACTCGGCCTGATGACCGCACTGGCCGTCATGACGTGGCGACATCGGCGCACTGCCCATGCTCGGTCATCTCGATGA
>CAZZCI010000119.1:0-7280 GCA_964653015.1 uncultured Rhodothermales bacterium | reverse complement strand
ACGACGATCGCCGCTGAAAGAAGAAGGAGCAACACGGTTCGGTGTAGCATGGGGCTGAAGGAGATAGATGAGTGCGAGTGCATAGATGACAGTAAACCCCGCTCGACGTATAAGAGGTTCACCAGTTCTATTTCTGTGCAGCGCGGATTGCCGGGTTACATTCTCTCACAGATCAATGTTGAGGCAGTGGTTCTCCCTTTCAAGCGCTATCATCTTTGAGTGGTTTACTCTGTGCCTGGACGGCGTGGGTCAAGCTCAGGTTTGTCACGGTACCATTCACGCAGTAGTTCAACCGGCTGCAGTGTGTCGTTCTCTTCCTTGTGATGGGCACGCCGCTCACGATACAGGTTCAGAATTTCCATGGCCCGATGGTGGATCGTAGAGTCTGGCTCGGCAGGCACGTACCCTTCCGGCACGGCATACGTGAACCGGCTTGTTTCCGCCTCTGCTGTAGGAATGTGGAAGAAGTCACGCTCAACGAATGTGTCTTCCTCTTCCCCAGTTCGTGCCGCTTCCACGAAAAACGTAACGGCATGCTCGGGATATCCAAACAGGTATCCGTATCCGCGGAAGCGGTCGAGCGATGCCTCATGCTCTACGGTTGTGATAATTGTTGCTGGATCTGCATTCGGCGTAAAGGCCCACTGGCCCCAGAAGGGCGACTCATCTTCCAGTGTGCGTCCCAAAGTGCGCTGATCCACAAGAAGCGCCTGCACGGTGCGGTTTCCCTCGCGTGTTGCGTTGAACGGAACGACGACGGTTTGGACTGCCCCGCAGGAGAGCGCATCGGCCACCCGGTGCAGTTGGTCTGCATCGTTATAGGCTGCTTGCGCTGCCTCCCCCTTCATCGCATCTCGCACGCCTGCTACTACCGAGTCGGGACGTGCCAGGGCAAATCGTTTCTGCACCAGCGTACTCATCGGTTTCAAGTCGCCCACAAGCGTGTACAGAGCCTGGTAGTTGACGGCATCCCGCATAAGCGAGTCGGCCAGTGCACGATCGTCATCGTTTAACTGTTCTACAGGAAAGCAAGGCTCCTCTTGCCACGATGCAGTCTCCTCTTGCGCGAGGTCTGGGCTGATGGATGCACAGCCTGTCAGCAGGAACGTCGTAACGATTGCTCCAATGAGCAACGAAACACGAATAGGGCCAGACGAGGTGTGCATAGTAATGATGCGCATGGTAAAAGACGTTTTCATAAAGTAGAAAATTAGATAGATGGTTATCGCCCAAGCACGTGCAGCGTGATGCGGAGTGCACGGCGTGATGCTTCGATGGGGGCTTGTGCCCGGCTGTAGTCGCCCGTCACCGACAGCCGGAGCCGGTCCGAGTCGGCGCCTGAAGAACGCCACCCAATGCCCATGTGCATCCGCGTAGCCCATCGAGCCGTGCTGTAGTAGGCGTAGTCCGGGTAGACAATCTCGGAGGTCAGACGCGTGGGAGACTGTGCTGCATAGCGGTGGGCAACCGGTTGATAGTACCCAACCTGTGGCTGAACACGAGCCACGAATGAAGAGGTTATCTGATGCTGTATCCATCCCCGAACCGTTGTCTGCAGAGCTGTTGCAGCCCACTCCGTCTGGCTCACGACGTCCCGGCGCAGCACCTCATCGCCCCGGATCGCCGCTCCAATGCCCCAGCTGGCCTGCGCGCGCCGTTCGCCAGGCCACAGAGAGGCTTCAAGTTGCAGGTGAGCATCCTCCGATATCACATTGACCGCACGAAACACCGGATCGGTCCCACGCCCTTCCCACCAGCCGGCGTCGGCGCGCAGCTGCACAGATAGTGCCGAGCGGCTGCGTTGTGCCGCTCCGCTGAACTGGAACTCCTGCACGTTGTGACGGCCCCCAAAAGCAGGAGCCCGGATTCCATCCTGCACCTCGTCTTCTCCGGTCGTGTAGGTGATGCCCGCATCCCACTGCCACGCAGACGCAGCGCCTGCATATTGCACGGATCCTCCGTAGCGTGGGCCCGACGTTCTGCGTTCCCCGCGTACGATCTGAGCACGGTCGAACGTGCCATAGCCTCTGAGACGATACACAAACGGGTCGTCGGTCGTAAACAACCCGTACTCATTCTCTTCCATTTGCCAGCGCAGCACGGCTTGCGCTCCAACTTCGTGCTGCGCCCCCAAACCAACGGATACCCCCGGCTGCACGTCTACCGTGCGTGTTCGATACTGCGGGCGGGGGTCGTTACGCCGGGCGCCTTGCCCTACGCTGTACTGGATGCGCACCCCGCCGTAAACGCGATCGAGTAGCTTGGGGGACGCGAATGCAGCCTCCAGGTCGACGTGGTTGCGATACCACGCGCCTCCGATAGAGTCAGCCCACACGTAGGCGCGGCGGTCGTGCGGATCCGAAATGGCCGACCACTCTACCCGCCGGTCGTTGCGACGCGTGTACGCAAACGCGCCGTAGACCTGCCATCCCGAGAGCGTAGCCGTGCCTTCTGATTGCAGTTGTCCCAGTTGCAGGCCCGACGGATGTTGTGGACGATGAAGCGGGCCGTCTATATCGGCAAACGAGAGGCCCGCCCATCCTTGATCCGGGAGCACAGCGGAAGCGAGTCCGGCCGGGTTTTTCGTTGCCCGCCAGAGGCCTACGTCGGCATCCAGGGGCGCGCCGTATCGCTCGAAGTGAGGGACTGATGTTGGGCTATGCCACACTGCATCAGACACCGTCAGAGGCTGCGCACCGACCGGATGGGAAAGTCCAGCCGTCAGTGACAGCCCGCTTATCAGGAGAACGCATGCGAGTCCGATTTGAAAAGCAAAGCGCATGATGAACTACATAAACCACGTACAGAAAACAAGTACGCCCGGCGCATCTGCCTGAACATGCCCTGTAAAGGCGTGTCCGTGTATCAGGCGGGTGCACCGGGCGTGTTTTGCGAAGCGTTTAGTCGAAGCTACGCGGCGTAGGCGTACCAATGATCTCGAAGTCGCTCCCTGTGTTATTGGTGTTCTTCAGGATGCGACGTCCGTCGACTTCACGCTGCACCAGGCGTCGTGCACTCTCCGACGTGTACGTGCCCGATGCAGCAACGAACCCAGCATCTACATCCAACGGGAGGCGCTTGAAGTCGTCGCTTGTTGGGGTCTGCAGCGCTTCGAACCCATCAAGGATCAGCTCATTCGGCACGCGAATTCGCGGATCCAGAAAATCGAGGTCAGGGACGGGTACCTGCTCCAGGCTACCGAAGTCATCGGTTTCGAAAAGCACCCAGGCCGGTCCAAAAACAGGAACGAGCGAGTAGAATCCTCCGGTGAAGTACGTCCGCTCCATGGTAGAAACGCCCGCCACATCAATATCCTGCTCGCGCCCGGTGTACATCTCGAAGTCCGCATCGCCAAGATTAACAGGGCTAGCCGGATTTCCGTCTGGATCATCAGCATGGTCGATAGCATGCTGCGCAATCACGAGGCTCTCGCCCGGCTCAACCGGAACGTCGGTTCCACCTCCTGGCACGCGCCACACGTTGCTGGCGTATGCTGCATCCTGGTCATCTTGAAACGGCGTAGGCTCGGTATTGGGGTTGATCTGGCCCGACGCTCCGTATATGCTGGCTACGTAAAGCCCATCGGCGTAGAGCAGCTCATCGGTGTTGTTGTAGATCTCGATGAACTGGTCCCGAAAATAGGTATCGCCTTCAGGCGTTTCTGAGCCGGTGTAGTAAACCTCCTTGATAACGAACGTGCCCGCTGCGGCTACATTGAGCTGTAGCTCGATTGCTTCCGAGGGCGTGCCCTCCAGGTTCTGAAGCGGAAGATTCGCGTTGAGCGTACGTGGAGCGGGCGACCCCGTCAGGTCGGCTGCGCGCTCCCCTTCTATCGAAAGGGTGGCCGAAAAGGCATATGGGCCAGGCACCAGTTCTTCAAACGTCGCGACTCCTGCAGCGTTGGTTTCCGCCGTCTGTGTCTCTTCGCGCTCGTCGTTCGTAGCAGTAACGGTAACCCCCTCGGCTTCAGACACCGGGTAGTCGTCGGGGAATGTGACACGTACATCTACCTCAAACGGAGCAACCTCGTCCATCCCGCTGTCGCAGGCGGCGAGCCCAACAAGCAGCACGATGGCCAGAGCAAATGTGGAAAGTAGTTTCAGCTTGTGCATAGTGTATCGGGGACAATGTTGAAGAAAGAAAACTACAGACGAGCCACGAGTTCGACGCCGAAGAAAAGAGGCGGATTGCGGCGGCTCAGCCCTGTGGTGCGGTCTCGCTCATAGAGCGGACGATTCGCGAACACGTTGTTCGCAAAGAAAGACAGTTCAAGGTTGGCGGGCAGCGACTTAGAGAGCCGCATATTGAAGAGCCAGAGCGGTGGGGGGTCTTCGGTGCGATAGTACGAGTCGCTCCGCATCCGCTCCAGGTTGTCGTATTTCGGTGCAGCAGCCTCTTCTTGAGACAACGGCACGTAGTCCCCCTCGCGTGTGAGATAAGCGATTGGGCGGTCGTTTGTGTTAATGCGTTGCTCTCGATCCCACCACAGCGTCTGGGCGAGCATAGACACGACCAGCCCCACCTCAGGGACGCGGTGCACGAAGCGCAGGCTCGTCACCAGACGATCGCGTTCGGTGCCGTGGTTTTGGTAGACGCCGATGCGCTCAGGCGGCGGTTGGGTCCGAAACAGCGCATTGGTATCGACATCCTGCGCTCGGTCGTTAAACTGCGTCACCGTCCAGCCCCCGGTAACATGTAGTGAGGTGCGAAGGGTAGACCACTCGGGCAGGTCGGCAGTGAACTCAATGCCCCAGGAGTCAATGTCACGCGTAGCTTGCGGGGCGTGATACGCCCGCACAAGTGTGTCGGGCGGTGCTGAAGACTCGCTCACAACAGGGGGCGCTCCATCACGAAACTCATCGATATCGAAGTGATCAAGCGTGAACGTGATAGGCAGCAGTGTGAGGCCGAAAGCCCCTCCTGTTTGCTCGTTGAAGCCAGTTACCGAGAGATCTGCATTCCCAAGCGTTCCGGAAAGCCCGATTTCTGCTTTATCATTGGTGTAGGCCCGCATAGATGTGTTGTCAGGCTCTATCACACGGGTTGTCAGGATCAGCAGACGCTCTTCAGGTTCTTGCGGGTAGTAGTTGAAGTTAACCAGGTCGAAGTATCGCGGCCCCGGATACAAGAAGTTCATTGACGGCGCCTTGGCCATGCGTCCGTATCCTGCCTGCACGGCCCAGTCATCGACCACTTCGAGTTGTACGTTAAGACGCGGAGAGAGTAGCGCACCAAACCGTCCGCTGTGCAGCGATGTTGGCGAGATGTTGTCGTAGCGCAGCCCGGCATGCAGCGCAAACGGACGCCCAAGAAGCGATCCGTGCGTTGCCAGCTCAGCGTATGTTGACCAGATGGGCAGTCCCGGTACATCGCGGTAACTGCGCGGGCGATCGCCCATGGAGTAGTGCATACGGGGCGGACGTAGTGGGTCGAATTGCCGCCCGCGCCCATAGTTGTTACTGTAGCGCAACTCACTTCCGATCTGCGGCATGAGCACCCAATCCCCCGCGAAGGCAGTGTGTTCGGCTTCGAGGCGCGTATACACATCAAGCGGTTGGCCGTGTACAGTCACTTCGCTGAGATACGACAACGGCCCAAACTCTGCGCGCTGCGTGGTATCCACCCGCGCGTCGGAAAGCGGAAACACCCCTTGCTGCGTAACGCGCTCCTGTAAGTAGCCCTCTTGTTCGCTGTAGTCTACGCTGGCATCCCACGAGATTTCGGTGCGCCGTTGAGCGTCTGGATGCCAGTTTCCAGATAGGTGGGCGCGTATCCCTTGGTCAAGGCTGTACCGGATCCGGTCATATCGGTCATCATCGGGAGCACGGCGCCGCTCATCGAGGGTCCGGTGCCCGGAAAACCGCACGGTAGTTTGCAGACGCTCGTTATCTAACCACGACTGACTCCACGTGCTCTGCAGCGTTAGGCGCTCAAAACTGTCGCGAGTCTGTCGCGGATCGTTCTGAGACGCCGCCAGATTACCGGTTACGCTCAGCCCCGTACGACTTCCCGCCTCCCACCCAGCCGCTGTGCCCAGGTCAAGTGTCGTTGGGTTAGCGCGTAACCGGATCTCCGGGCGCATGGCGCCGGCCCGTGTGTTTACAAGCAGCATACCCGCCGTAAGGTCGCCATGGCGTGCAGATGGGATGCCCCGAATCACCTCGATAGACTCAATCTGATCTGGGGCTACGCGGCGCAGGTCAACGCCTCCTCCCGCTGTTGATGCAAAGGAGGGGCGGTCTGACGTAGCATCGCGCAGAGGCGTTGGTACATCAACCTGAAGGTTTGCGTTGTTAGATACAGGCGACCCATCTAATACAAGCGATGTACCCAGTGCATTGGCACGCGCCGCATCACCAGTGGTCGGCACCTGGCGCAGCAAGCTTTCTTGCGGGGAAGCCAGGCTCGGATTGCTCGCCAACTGGCCAGGCACAAGCTCCAGGAGGTCTGCCAGGCTTGACGCCTGTACATGCTCAATCGCCGAGCGGTCGATGCGCGAAGCCGTGCCTACCGCAGAGGAGCGTCCTATTTCCTGCGCGGTTACCACAACCCCCGCCGTTTGAAGCACTTCGCTGGTCATCTCAACGCGCACCTCTGTCGACTCCCCGGCTTGCACCGTGACGGTTCGGTTCACCGTAGCCATTCCAATGTGCCGGACTTCAAGCTCATAGGTACCTGCAGGAACGCGGGCAATGCAGAAATAGCCGTCCCCATCTACCACAGCGTGTCTGTTTAACGCAGTGAGATGCACCGTGGCGCTAACGAGGGGATCTCCGGTGTCGGCACCTACAACGTGGCCGCACACCTCGCCACGGTCAAGGCTCAGCGCCGAAACAGGAACGGCCTGTAGCAGGATACACAGCGCAAGCAAAATAAGACGGAACGGATGCAACGAGACGGCCACAGCACTACATTACGAGACGTTATCGGTACCACACACATACAATACACACACCGTACGTACACATTGCAAGTACGCACCGTTGAATAAGGAGTGCAGAAACCTTGAGGGTAGTGTGTATGCCGACAATGAAAAGGGGCGGTTTCTATGCCGGCCTTATCTCATATTCAATAACTTGAATAGTATCGACTTATCACAAAATCGAGAGGCGATCCATTAAGGTTAGCTTCCAAAATATAGCTCTGAACTTGCATACAAGACGTCTCGAAGAGATGTCGCCCACACTACATACACACCTTGCTTTTGCTGATTGTGATGTAGAAAAATGGCCGCCCGGGATATCCGCTTTGCTCCTGATCCCGGGCTACAGAACGGCGCG
>CAZZCI010000118.1:4512-7359 GCA_964653015.1 uncultured Rhodothermales bacterium | reverse complement strand
TACGTTCTGCCTGGTGAGTGCGTACAGTTTGGCAAAAGTCAGTTACCAATCAATGCAGCGTTTGCACCTCAGCCGTGCTCATGCTATTGTAAGAAGTAGTAATTACATGTATTGACGCCCTTGTTTGGCGCGTCACGAACACTATGCGGGTGAACCTTTACCCGCTGCATGGCAGCGTATACTTGTGTCCCAGGAGGCTTTAGTTGTACGCTCCTGTACCGATGTGCTATTGGTTTCGTCGCAACGAGCCCAGTTTTACATCTATCACACGCTCGATGTGATAGGTTAATACCCCACCCTGGCTTCTTCCCTAATTCCTGGCTTGTAAGCGTACTACGTTCGACAACGGGTTCGTGCATTGTATTTTTAGTGATGATCACTGACTAAATGACTTGTATCTATACATTCCCATTTCGGTGCATCCCATTCCAGGCTTGTACGTTTTGGTTACGCCAATCCAGGCATTGATTGACCCGTGTTTCTGCTTTCAACATGAGCATTCCCTCCTTTATCATAATGCATGCCATGCCCAGTGCCGTATCACTGCCGACCCGTTAAGCGCTCAATGTTAAGCGCTCAATGGAGCACCGACTCATCCGAGAGCAAGCCGGTTCTGTGCAAACGCTCCATTGATTCTTGATCTTCAGCAAACATCTACTATGAACATACGTGGTAACGAAAGTCCTTCGAAACCAAATGAATGCAGGGCAATGAGTAGCGGTAGTCCAACCACGACCAACGGCACAGTATCTTCCCAGGCCGTTCCCTTTTCGCTTACAAACGAACGGCGTGAGCAGCTTGTAGAAGCCCTTGCCACCGGCGACCTCTCGCTTCACAAGCTTCCGTCTGACCTCTCCGCGCGCGAAGCGGCCTCCGTACGTCGAGAAGCCCTTGAACGGGCTTCGGGCGCAACCACCCATGGATTGCACCACTATTCGTTTGATGCCGAAACGGTATCAAGCAGCAATTGCGAAAACCTGATCGGTGTGGCCCAAGTGCCCATGGGGGCTGTCGGTCCGGTACCTGTTCGGGGCGACTATATTAACGATGACCGCTACGTGCCCCTCGCCACGACCGAAGGCGCGCTCATTGCCAGCACAAACCGGGGCTGTGCAACTCTTCGCGCTGCCGGTGGCGCCATTGTCCACGTTGAAGACATTGGGATGACGCGCGCTCCTGTGTTTCGGACGAGCGGAATCCGTGAGACTAAGCAGTTTACGACATGGATCGAAGAAAACGAAGATGAGATCCGTACGCAGGTGGAATCCACCAGCCGCTACCTCAAACTGAAAGACATTCGCCCGTTTGCTCTTGGCTCCACGGTTTTCCTCCGCTTTCGATTTGGCACAGGCGATGCAATGGGCATGAACATGGCCACCCTGGCGTGCAACCGTGTTATCCAAGATCTCATTGTGCCTGAAACCGGCATCGAGTTTGTCTCGCTTTCGGGCAACTACTGTGTCGACAAAAAGCCTTCGGCAGTCAACATTCAAGAAGGACGCGGCAAACGCATTTTTGCCGAGGTCGAGCTGGACGCTGATGTCTTAAAACGTTACCTGAAAACAACCGCCGAGGATCTGGTGGAGGTGCAATATCGCAAAAACATGATTGGCTCCACCGCCGCCGGCTCCATGGGCATGAACGCCCACTACGCGAACATGGTAGCCGCCTTCTTTGTGGCCACCGGACAAGACATTGCCCAGGTGGTTGAAGGCGCGCTGGGCACCACCTGCATTGAGCCCCGTGGCGATGACGGGGTGTACGTCTCTATTTTCATGCCGGATGTGCCTCTTGGCGCTGTAGGAGGCGGCACAACGCTACAAACCCAGTCCGATGCCCTCTCACTCATGGGCATTTCGCTTGACCCCGATGAACCTGGCGCTGCTGCTATGCAAGTCGCTGAAATGCTCGGTGCGACCGTGCTTGCCGGTGAACTCTCACTCATGGGCGCCTTGAGCTCTCACCATCTGGCACGTGCCCATAACGAATTGGGGCGCCCCACCCCATCTTCGCCCAACGGACATTCCAACGCCAACTAGTCCGTGCGCTCCTCTTCGTACCTCCTGTCTCACCCCACCTCCTTTTCATGAGCGCAACTACCGTACGCGCACCTGCTAAACTTATTCTGATGGGCGAGCATGCCGTCGTCTACCAGCGCCCTGCGCTTGTCGCTGCGCTTGGCCTCTGGCTGCATGCCACCATAAACTCACGCTCTACAGCAGGCGTTGGCATTCATTTGGCTGAATGGGAGCATCACGAAGAGACGAGTTGGACGGCCATCCAAACCTACGCTGATACGGTGCGCCGTCGGTGGCATGCCTACAACAAAACTCCCACCGCCGAGGCCTTTGCCCGCATGCGTGGAAGCGATCCCGCACACCTTGTGAAAGTGGCCCTGGGTGAAGCCGCTCGTCACGCCCCCTCTCTTGCCCAAACCCCGATCGACCTTACCGTCGAATCTAGCCAGCCTGTAGGCGCCGGATTTGGCAGTTCTGCGGCGGTTGGCGTGGCCGTGGCAAAGGCCTGCCTAACCCACCACAACGCCGATCTTTCCGACGACACGCTCTTCAACATAGCGCTCGACATCGAGCGCCGACAGCACGGCACGCCCTCGGGCGTAGACCCTGCCACCATTCTACGCGGTGGCCTCGTGTGGGCTGAATCGGATGGCGATGCCCTCCAATGGCATTCCGTGCATGCACGCGCTCCGGTCCTTGACAATGTTCGCATCTACCACACCGGATCGCCCAACGAGTCCACCGGCACCGTAGTTGATGCGGTGCGCGCTCGCCGTGCCGACGACCCCGCCGCCTTCACCGAAGTGCTCGACCGCATCGAAACCACCAC
>CAZZCI010000118.1:0-4412 GCA_964653015.1 uncultured Rhodothermales bacterium | reverse complement strand
CGCACCGGTACGTTCACCGTAGCCACGCGCAATGTCTTTCCCGCAGAAGCCGGACTCGGTTCATCGGCCTCTGGATTCGCTGCGCTCACACTGGCTACCCTACAAGCCCTCAATATGGATATGGATGCCGAGGCGCAATCCGTTTGGGCACGGCGCAGTGGATCAGGATCGGCGGCCCGCTCTGTGTTGGGTGGATACGTAACCTGGCCAGAAGGCGACGACTATGCGGCTACCTCCATCGCGCCGCATACTCACTGGGACCTGCGCGATGTTATCGCCGTGGTCGACACCGACCCAAAGCCAGTCTCCTCGCGCCTTGGTCATGAGCGAGCCCCCTCCAGTCCGTTTTACGAACAGCGCATGGCGCATATCGACGAACGGATGGAGAACGCCCGTGCCGGCATCAACGCACGCGATATGGAGCAGCTGGGCACCGTCATCGAAACGGATGGCGTGGAGCTCCACCTCATCACCATGTCCTCGAAACCGCCCATCTTCTACTGGTCGCCCGGCACGCTTACCGTGCTGGAAGCCGTGCGCAACCTACGTGCCGATGGCCTCTCGGCCTATGCCACCATGGATGCAGGGGCCAACGTGCACGTCATCTGTCCCGCCTCGGATGAACCCCAGGTGGCCGACCGGCTCGACCAGCTGGAGGCCGTCCACTACACGATTCGCGATGGCGTGGGCGCGGGCCCAACCTCCGCTGATCCGCTCTTTTAGCCGATCCGCCATGTCTGCCTGTACATTCGTCAAATGGGGCGGCAGCCTCATTACCGACAAAACCACCCCGTTCACGCTCCGCCCTGATGTGCTCAAGCGGCTGGCGCAGGAGCTATCCGAAGAGTGGTTGGAGCAGGCAGGACATCTTATACTTGGACATGGCGGCGGCTCATTCGGACACGTAGCTGCGGCGCACGCAAATAGCGAGTCCACGTCTGCTGCACAAGCCATCAGCGCAATTCAACACGCAATGGGACGGCTGCATTGCGCGGTAATCGACGCGCTTCGAGCCGTTGATCTGCCAGCGGTATCCTTTCGGCCCAGCAACCTGCTTATCAGCGATGGCGGCGCACCTGTTTCCTGTCACATCGCCGCGTTGGAGCAGGCGCTCACCCACGGTGCGCTACCCGTTGTCTGTGGGGATGTGACGCTCGACCGCTCGCGATCGTGGGCCATCTGCTCCACCGAAATCGTCTTTCGCACCATCATTGATGCACTTCACAAGCAGGGACATCCTACCGACCGCGTGCTCTGGTGCGGCAACACCGATGGGGTGTACGACGCCCAGGGCGCCACGCTCACCCACCTTACGCCCATCACAGCCGCTGACCTGCTCCCTACTCTTTCGGATCCCGAAGGCACCGATGTAACCGGCGGCATCACGCATCGCGTAGAGACTGCTCTGACGCTGGCTGAGCAGGGCATCGAATCGGTGATCTTGAACGGGGACAATCCCGGCGATTTGAAGGCGGCTCTGCGCAACGCCCCCCGCAGAGCTACACGTGTCACTGCCGGTCGATGATGGTTTGGGGATATGACAAACCGTTCACCCCTGTGCCCAACCATCGTTGGTGTAGCGATCCCACACGGCCGCACCGCGCTCGGGCATGGAATCGCCTACGGTGTACGCCGATAGCACCGCCTCGCTGAACGCCTCAACTCGGTCGGTGCGGCCTGTGTACAGCTCCACAATCACATCCCCCGGCTCCACGGCATCTCCTACATGCGCACGCAACGTGAGTCCGGCTGTGGGATCCACCGTGTCTTCTTTCGTGCGACGCCCTGCCCCCAGATCTACGCTGAGGTGACCGAGCACAAGCGCATCAATATCAGTCACGTAGCCGTGCATATCGTCGGGCGCTGTAACGGTCGCAACGGGCTCCGACTGCGGGCGGGTGGCCGGGTCATCGATGGTGCTCACGTCGCCGTCTTGCGCAGCAACGAGTGTGCGTAGGCAATCGAGCGCCTCGCCAGATGCCACAGCCGCACGAGCCTGCTCGCGGCCAGCTTCAGGCGTGTCGGCTACGCCCCCCAGTGCCAGCATCTCGCCGGCAAGCGCGTAGGTGACTTCCATCAGCGCCGTGTCGTCGTGCTCGCCACGCAAACAGGCGATGCTCTCCGCCACCTCTGGCCAGTTGCCAATGGCGCGCCCCAGCGGAATGTTCATATCCGTAAGCAGTGCTACCGTGGGCGTATCATGATCCTCGCCGATGGCAACCAGCGTTTCAGCGAGGGTCCGCGCATCCTCCTCCGTCTTCATGAACGCCCCGCGCCCGCACTTCACGTCGAGCACCAGCGCGTCAATGCCCTCGGCCAGTTTCTTGCTCATGATGGATGCTGCAATGAGCGGGATCGACTCCACCGTGCCCGTTACATCGCGCAGGGCATACAGCTTACGATCGGCAGGCGCCATCTCCTCCGTCTGCCCAATCAACACAATGCCGATGTCTTCCAGCTGCGCCTTGTACGCCTCCATCGACAGATCGGTACGAAAGCCGGGGATGGACTCCAGCTTGTCGAGCGTACCGCCGGTGTGCCCCAAACCGCGCCCCGACACCATGGGCACCGGCACGCCTTGCGAGGCCACAATGGGCGCCAGGATAAGCGACACCTTGTCGCCCACACCGCCGGTCGAGTGCTTATCCACTTTGATACCAGGCGTATCGCCCAGATCGAGCACCGTGCCGGAGTGCAGCATCGCATCGGTAAGGGCGGCGGCCTCCGCATCATCAAGCCCCTGCAGAAACGACGCCATCAGAAAGGCGCTCATTTGATAGTCCGGCACCTCTTCGTTGGTGTATGCCTGTACAAGCGCCTGGATATCGGGCGCAGCAATCGAATGGCCGTCGCGCTTTTGCGTAATAATAGATACGGGGTTTACGGAGGCACTCATATACGTTTTAGGGGTGTCGCGTGAAACAAAACACAAGGGGTGTAACGAGAAAAGGGCGGCCTGCAGTACAGGTCGCCCCTTCTCTGAGTAAAGCGCTGGAATGGTTACTCGTCGTTTTCGTCTTCGTCCTCGTCCTCATCGCTGGAGAGACCATACCGCCGGTTAAACTTCTCGACGCGCCCGGCCGTGTCTACAAACTGGCGCCGCCCGGTGTAAAACGGGTGGTTGGACGAATCGACATCCGACTCGTAGGTGTCGGCGTCCATAGTCGAACGCGTTTCGATGGTCGAGCCGTCTGCCAATGTGACGGTCAGCGGCGTATATTCGGGGTGCAGATCTTTTTTCATGGGTTTGGAACGGGCCCTTAGCAATATCTGGGGTGCAGCTACAGTGTTCAGATCAATGCACACGGTCTGATCTCCATGAAAGTTTCGGCTCTCGAATCCCACTGCACGAAGAGTGCGCTAAGTCCTCTGAAGAAGCGGTTGGAAAGCATGATTATATCATCATGGCAACGCATACGGCACCTGCCTAACGGTATACACCGCATCCTCTGTCTCCTCTGTCACGAGTTGCACAATGTGCTCTCCAGTAAGGTCAACAATCTGATGATCAACGGTCTGGTCGGCTTGCTTCGTACCGTTATGATCGTACACCTGCACCCGCCATACGCCATCAGCACCTGTTCCACGCCGCGAAGCAACGACCACATGGTCATCCGTGACGTGCAGGTGCTCAACGAACTCGATGTCGCGCTCTACCAGCGGTAGTAGGTCTTCGGGGGCAAGCGATGCGACCTCATCATCAGTTGGAAGCGCAAGGTCAATCTCAAACGACGAGAATTGCTCAGTCTCGCGGTCATATCGAGCAATATTTGAAGATAACGGGAGCGCAAAATATACCGATGTCCCATGCGTTTCCACGGGCGTTCGCACACTGAGCGGAACAGGAAGCAAAACCGGATCAAGATCAGCCAGTGTGAACGACGCCTCTACCACAACGGTCCCCTCTGCAGGTCCATCCTCTACCGTCTGTTCGCGCTCAACACGAAAGAAAAGCGGGGTATCGGACTCGGTCTGCGATGTGTACTGCCCCCGCGTAAGAAACAGATTCGACTCGGCGCTGGCAAGCCCCGTGGCACGCCGTAGGTCTGACGATTGTATCTGGCCGAGACAGGCGCCCGATGCCGCATCGTACGCCAAAATCCGCTGCTGGCTACGATCAAGTCCGAAAACCAACGACGTGTATCGATCGGTTGCCAACATCGACTGATGTTCACAGGGGCCCTGACCTTGCTCGCCAAGATCGGTGACATACGCACCATCGACAAAAAGCGCAAGACGCCCTGTGCCGTCAGCAATGATTAGCGAGTCCTCACCTATGGGCTCCACAAAATGGACGGCATCAAGGGGAGATTCGGCATCTTGAATTGGCACCTGCTGGGGGGCTCCCATTTCGATTGATTGTGCATACACGCTAAAGACCGAGGAGCCCAGCAGAAAAAGAACGATCAGTA
>CAZZCI010000117.1:0-7451 GCA_964653015.1 uncultured Rhodothermales bacterium | reverse complement strand
CGGATTCGCAAGGCAATGCAGGCGGCTTGCACGGGACGCGGCGAGTGGACGGGCCCGCGATAGTGCGACAGGTCGAACAGGTGTTCAGACTGATGGGCGCGTACAAGATCGGGCACCTCTTGCGGATCGATCCAGGCGTAGTGCGCACCGACGGGCAGCACAAGCACCGTCGAAGCAAATCGATGACCGCCCAGATGCGAGGTCTGCCACGCTCCTTTCGGGTGACATTCAGCGGCGGCCTGGGCAACGGGGCGCCCCCACTTGGCGCAGCAGGCATCGCGACGCCCGTTGGTGCATGTGAGCACAAGCAGCGCATCGGAGGTGGATGGCGTATCCATCCGGTCAGGGACATCGAGTTGAGTGAGGGCAGCGTAGGATGCGAGCGTCTGGGTGTGCAGGGCTGCATCGGGACCCGTACGCGCTATAAAGCAGCGGATGCGCCCCTCGTCCTCCCACTGTGTCAGTCTGCGCCGAATCAGCTGGACGCGCAGATCGGGAAGTGCGGTACGCCAATGTTGGAGAGGGGCCTGCAGATGCGGATACCAGTCGGCCTCTTCGACGGCGTGTTCGCCCCAGGGCGTAGGGTCTTCAATGAGGAGCCAGTGGGCCGCTTCGGTAGCGGTGCCTGCCGGGTTGATGGTATGGGTGCGAGCTTGAAGGGAGCAGAACGAGGACGGCACAGCAGCAAGGCGGGTCGGGACACAACAGGCAGCGGACGGCTTCTATGCGTGCTGTATGGTCAGTGCTCCGATTAGATAGCGGGATTGGCGGGGGTGTTGGGGTTGTTCTGGCGTTCTTGATTGGGGTATGGATAGAAATTGCGGGAGCGCGCAAAGATGTCGTCTGGATCTGGAGCATCTGCCCCCAGGCGGCGGCGATCCTCCAGGCGAAGGCCCTGCAGATACAACTCAATCTGGCGCTGCTGCAGGATCTCGTTGAGCAGCGCGTCTTCCGTCTCCTCGCCCTCGTATGGATCGAGGTCAGCGCCCAGTCCGAATGGGTCTTCGGCAGGTGATTTGGTGCGCACCGCGTCGATGGCCGTTACGGCTTCGCTGAGGTTACCGGTGCGCACGAGGGCTTCGGCCCGAATCAGATCGAGTTCGCCGGGCACGTACAGCGGGATTTCGTCTGAGGGGCTGGCGAAAAAGCCCGTCAGTGCAAGCACAGGCAATCCGTTTTCGCTTTCGATGGGACCGTCCTCATCTTCCGGTAGCGTGGTGAAAAAATCGAGGCGGGCGTCATCGGGGTTGGGGTTTTCAAGCCCGAGATTTTCACGCGGGGCGTAGCTTTCAGCATTTTGCACCGCTTGTGCAACGGGGTTGCGGCTGTCATCGTCGTGGGGAAGGGTGGAGGTGGCTGCTGGATCAACGGCATCGGCGGCTGTGAGCGCCTCGTTGTAGTTGCCGGCGAAGAGGTGGTAGCGGGCCTGGTAGGCCGCAATGGTGTTTTCGAGGTCGATGCCTTCCGCCAAGATCGACGTTGTGAAGTCGTCAGAGACCGGGGTCTCATTGAGTATCGCTTCGGCATTCTCCAACAACCGGATGGCTTCTTCAAACACCTCGGTGCGGTCTACAAATGGAGGGGGCTCGGTGCGGCTCGTGAAAAGAACCCCCTGCTCAAAGTTTTGCGCGATGTTGCCCAAAGCCATGGCTTTGAACAGGTGAGCAGTAGCTACCAATCCGCTTTCGGTGTCCTCTTCGAAGGGCAGGTCGGGCGTGTTGTCGATGATGTCTTCGGCCATGTTGACCACCCGGTAGTTGCGCGACCATAGCTGCAGCACGTTGGCATTGCTCGGCGGCAGATTGGCGCCGCCAGCTTCCAGATTCAGCAGGTTGGCAAAGGTGGTGGTTACGGCCACCTCGCGCGTGGTTACACCGGTGGTAAGAAGCGCCGGCTCCAAGGCAGTTGTAGCGTAGAACTCCTGCATCCCCACGGCCAGCGCTTCGATGCCCTCGGTGGTGGTGAGTACCTCTTCTTCAGAAGGCTCATTGGGGTTTACGATGTCTAAGTCGCATCCCCCAAGCACAAGGAGGAGGACGACAAAACCGGCAATCAGTGTAGAACGCATGGTGTGCATAGGATACTGAAACAAAGCGGTAGGGGGAGAACAGCAGAGAGTAGCTTAAAATGTAGCGGTAATGCCAAGCGAGAAGGTGCGCGGGATGGGCACCTCTACAAAATCGAAGTTGCGTACTACGGTGCGTTGCCCGGCCACATTGATTTCGGGGTCGTACCCGCTGTAAGTATCGATTGAGAGCACGTTGCGCGCCGCTACGTTAAGGCGCACGCTTTCGAGTCCCATGTAGGTCGGACGTATGGTATACGATGCGCTGATCTCGCGGAGTTTGAGAAACGAGCCGTCTTCGACCCAGTGTTCAAAGATGTTGAACGTACTTGCTGTGTACCCGTCGGGCAAGTCGCCCTCTAGCTCGCGCTGGTAGTCATCGAGTGTGCCAAAGGCGCTCAGGGCACCAAGACGCCGCGTGAAGTTGAACACATCTTGGCCATAGACGGCATCCCATTGCATGCGCAGGGTGAGCGCGTTGTTGATTTGGACCTCGTTGATCCAGGAGGCCACGAAGTCGGGATTGGGGTCTCCGATAATATCATTTTCGCCGGAGGCAGCGGGAAGACCATCGCCCGGTGATTCGGGCGATCCATCGCGCATGCGCCAGAGTCCGTTGCCATCTTCTTCGAGCACATTGCCATTTAGGTCGATCACGTTGCCATCGTCATCGCGATCAAACGACGATCCGTAGAAGATGCCGAGCGGCTCGCCGTTAATCGCGCCGACCAACTGAAACGAGTCGCTGAAGATGAGCACATCCTCTTCGAGGCCGTTGACTTCGTTGCGATTCTGGCTGTAGGTGAGCGTGGTGGTCCAGCGCAGGTCGTTCTGGTTGATCGGCAGCGCTCGGAGCTGAATCTCGAAGCCTTGGTTTGTGAGCGTACCTACGTTTTCGAGTCGGTTGAGGAAGCCACTGGTCGGATTGAGCGAGCGGCTGAGGAGCAGGTCTTCGGTGCGCTGGGTGTAGTAGGTAGCCTCAACCGCAATGCGATCGCTCAGCAGACTGAAGTCGGCCCCCAGTTCGATCTCACGTTGGCGCTCGGGCTGCACGTCGATGGCTCCCAGTTGGCTGCTTACTTGCAGGCCCGGCTGCTCCTGGTAGGGGGCCAGGCTAAACGTGGTGAAGCGGTCGAACGCCCCAATGGACGTGAGTCCCCCAGAAAAGCCAAGCGACGATCGAAGCTTAAGCCGCGGGAGCAGGCGGTCGATGCCGGCACTGCTCCAAAAGCGTTCGTCGGAGATCGTATACGAGAGGCTGCCTTTGGGGTAGAACTGCCACCGTTCCTCTTCGGCGAATGAGGACGAGGCATCCACGCGGGCGGCGCCGGTGAGGAAGAGGCGATCGGCCCATCCGATGGTTTGCTGCGCAAAGGCCCCGTAGATGACGCGCTCGGTACGGGTCTCTCCGAAGTCACGGCCCTCTGTCCCGCTTTGCACGACACGCGACACCGGCGTTAGGTTTTCAGACTGGGCGTTAAATATCGTGCCTGTCTCATACTGCAAGGTGCCCCCGATCAGACTCGTTGCCTCAACGGTGGAGCTGAGGTCGGTTTGGTAGCGGATGTTCAGGTCGTTGTTGAGTTGCGTCTGCGTGCGCGTGCCACGACGCGTAAAGCCCTCTCCCAAAGCTGGGGTCGAGGTGCCACGCGGGATAAACGCTGTAGCGCGCTGGTCGTGCGTGTCGAGCCCAAACGTGTAGTCGATATTGAGCGCCTCGGTAGGCGTCAGGTTCACCGTGGCGCTTCCGATAAAACGGTCGGTTTCCTGCTCAAAGTCGAAGCGTTCAATAACCTCTACCGGATTGGCAAGCGTTCCTGCATCCGAAAACTGCCCGAGCTCGTTGGCCCGTGGGTCGAAGGTGTTGGGGCCAAAAATAAAGCCGGTCAGAGCGCCGTAGTTGGCGTCAAGTCCGCCGTTGGGAATATCGGTGCTGGTGCTGCGGGCGTAGGACGCACTCACTGTTGCCGAGGCCCAGTCGGTGAGGGTCTGTTGCAGGCGTAGGCGTCCGTTAATGCGGCGAAAGTGATTGCCTTCAATAATGCCCTGGTTGGCAAAGTGCGAGCCCGAGGCGGCGTAGCGTGTGGTTTCGTTGCCACCCGAAATGGAGAGCGACTGTTCAGCTCCATATGCGCGATTAAACAGGAAGTCCTGAAAATCCCACCGCTGTTCGCCATCCGGAAGCGGGTTACCCTGGTTGTCAATAAAGTCGCCGTCCTCGTTGCGCGCCATGTTGACGGGCAGCGTGTTGCGCACGGACTCCGTTTGGACGCGCGTGCTGAAGCTGACACGCGGCGCGCCGAGCTCCCCTCGGCGGGTAAAGATTTGCACGACGCCGTTGTTCGCGCGTGAGCCGTAGAGGGCAGCGGCTGCGGCGCCTTTTACGACCTCGATCCGTTCAATATCGTTGGGGTTGAGATCGACCAGGCGGTTTTGGGCTCCCCCGCCCAGGTCAATGAGTTCCGGCGAATCGTTGTTGATAATGACGCCATCTACAATATAGAGCGGATCGGCGCTCCCCAGCACGGTGCTCGTCCCGCGCAGTCGCACTGAGAGTCCGCCCGCCGGGTTGCCGGAGTTCTGTTGCACCAGTGCGCCTGGAATCTGGCCTTGGAGCGCTCGGTCTACCGAAGTCGCTGCACCGTCTTGCAGGTCGGCGGCATCAATGGTGGAGATGGAATTGCCAAGCTGGCGCCGTTCGGTGGGCACTCCAGTGCCAGTGACGACAATCTCTTCGCTGCCCACCACATCTACCGCCATGCGCACGGGATCTACCGCTACCGTGGTATCATCACGATCGAGCTCGATGGTTTGCTCGATGCGCTGATAGCCTACAAACGAATAGCGCAGTGTGTACGTACCTGGTTCGAGGGTGGCGCGTATGGTAAAACGGCCCTCAGCATCGGTGGAGGCGCCGGCTGTTGTGTTGACAATTTGCACACTGGCACCGGGAAGCGGGGTGTCGGCCTCGTCATCAAAAACGGTGCCTGTAATGGTGTAGGACTGCTCCTGAGCGAGCGCGGGGGTTACACTAAACAGCCCAACAATACTCAATACGAGACAGCCCATCAGGATACGACTTAAAAACGAAACGACACGCATAAGCATGGGGAAGGATGCAAGGCGGAAAGACGATACTGGTGGGGCGTTTGCTGACAAAGGTAAAATAAAGGTAGGTTGTAAACGGAAGCTATGCAAGTTAGCGCGTGGCGTGAGGGGGGGAGGATGTAGCGCGCGCATCAGCGTGAAGCGTTTGCGATGGGGTGGCCCAGCTAACGCCAACGATGAGTGCGATTGCTACGGGCCAGACTAGAACCGGAAATAGATCGGGAAAGAGAAGTAGATTGAGCACCGTACAGACCAGTCCGCCTACAACGCCAGCAAGCACTCCGGCGGCGGTGGTGCCGCGCCACAGCAGCGCAAGGCAAAGTGGCAATCCCAACGTAGCGCCCAATCCGACAAATGCGAACTCGATAATGTCGAAAATGGTGCCCGGACGCACCAGGGCCATTATGATGCCGCCCACAGCCAACACTCCCACGATGCTCCGACTCATCCGAATAAGCGTTGCCTGACTGGTGTTGGGGCGCCAGGCTTCGTATCCCCGCGTCAGGTCGGCAGCCGCTACGAGCATCATCGAGTCGGAGGTGGACAGGATAGCGCCAATGATGCCCGCGAGCATCACCCCGGCCAGCCAGCCGGGCATCAGATCCGTAAGCGCAATCATGGCTACAGCTTCGGGATCTTGCGTTGCTGTGTAGAGCACGCGGCCCGCCATGCCAATAAGCAGCGGAATAGTGAGGCGAATCGCTTGCAGGCTGATGCCCCACAGGGCCGCACGGGGCATAAGGCGTGCGGATTCAATGGACTGAAAACGCATCAGGCTGTGGGGTTGTCCGATGGCGCCCAGGGCAAAGGTAGCCCACGCAAGCAAACTCATCAGCAGGGCCGTCCCCGAGAGACCGCCGTCAAGCGCAAGCAATGTTGGGTCAATGGCGCGCACCTCAGTTATGAATGCCGACCAGCCGCCAATGGCCTGAATGGCAACAAGTGGAAGCACAATCACAGTCGCTATTACCAAAAGCCCCTGCACCACATCCGTCCATACCGATGCGTTGAAGCCGCCCAGTACAGTGTATGCGGCAACCGCACTGCCTCCGATAAGCACTGATGCGGTATATGAAAGGTTGAGACCGGTGTCCATCGCCTCGCCAACGGCAATCAGTTGCGCACCCACGTAGGCGCCCATGAACACGAGAATGGCAAGAGTGCCCACGGTGCGTATGAGGATGCGAGGGCGACGTGGTGTGACGCTGCGGGCAAGGTGATCCACGACGGTGTGGCTCTGGAGCTGCTCGGAGGCTGCGCGAAAAGGAGGCGCTACGGCGTAATACACAAACGCAACGACCAGGAGCATGAACAGCGAAAACCAGAGCCCATGCAGTCCGGTGGAAAACCCGACCCCCACCCACGCAAAGAACGTCCACCCACTAGCTACCGAGGCGACCTCTGACATTGCCATGGGGAACGGAGCTACGCGGCGCCCGGCCAGCATGTAATCGGTGAGCGTGTGCGATGCGTCCGTGCGGTAAAAATAGAGGCCGATGCCGACGAGCAGACCCACAAATCCGCCAAATGTGAGAAGGAGGCTCCAATCCATATAGAATGCGGCCGCATGATACAAAAACGCATTCGTAGCATAGCGAATGGACACGTGGATGTCCAATCAGACACAAACAGCTTTGTAAATATTAGTTTGCCCTTTTTTCATATTAGGGGGTTCGACTGAATGAAGTGCGTGTGCACGAAAGAAATTACCAGCTTCGATCCCGATGCGTGCGCGGTCAAAGATGGGGTTGTCGGCGTAGATGTGCCATTTGTGGTATATTGATAGGTAAAGCATCGGATGCTGTAACGTAGTCAATTCGTGTCAAAGTAGCGGAATGCCGTGGACATTAGGCCGAGGAATGAAGAAAGGAGGACGAAGGTCGATTTGTCGCGAACCATTTACGATGGGCAAAGGTATGGGGATCGCAACAACATTTTTAATTACGTCGCTATCTCGCACGATGCCGATGGCAGTGCGTGGGCCCTGTGCCGCGCTACGCCCAACGGCGCGCAGATAGTGAGACAACCAACACACCTATATGCAAGACGGAACAGTTAAGTGGTTCAGTAGCGAAAAAGGCTACGGCTTTATCGAGCGCCACGACGGAAGCGAAGATGTATTTGTGCACCATAGCGAAGTCTCCGGAGAAGACCTCCGTGATGGCGAGCAGGTCGAATTTGAAGTGGAGGAAACTCCGAAAGGACTGAGCGCGGTTAACGTGCAGCGTCTCCATGGCGTACGGTAATTCACGTGGTGACACCTGAATTGCAGTATCAA
>CAZZCI010000116.1:5515-7486 GCA_964653015.1 uncultured Rhodothermales bacterium | reverse complement strand
CGGTACGTTAGAGGGTACATGTGTTACCCGAAGATTGACATGTGACACAGTACTACGGCCTCTTGGTGAAACCCGTGCGTGCTGCACAGTTATGGATGCAAGTGGATTGTTTTCACTCATCCGAGTCGGGCCTATCATGATTGAAAGCGCGCTGCTGGCGGCTTTGCCGCTGCTTATCATCGCCGTCCTGCTTGTCGGGTTTCTGTGGCCTGCCGGACGGGCGATGCCGGTGGCCTGGGCCGCGGCAGCCCTCGTTGCGTACTTTGCGTGGCAGATGCCGCCGGTATGGATTGCGGCTGCCTCAATCAGCGGGGTGATGACAGCCATCGAAATTCTCTGGATCGTATTCGGAGCGCTTTTGCTGCTCTACACACTGATGCAATCCGGGGCGGTAGACCGTATCAACGCCGGATTTGCAGCCATTAGCGAAGATCGGCGCGTGCAGGTGGTCGTGCTGGCCTTCTTCCTGGCGACATTTCTGGAGGGCGTCGCCGGGTTTGGTACGCCGGCTGCCGTGGTGGCGCCGCTCCTACTCGCACTCGGCTTTCCGGCGCTTGCTGCCGTCGTCGCTGCACTGGTGGGTCATGCCATCGCCACCGTTTTTGGCGCGGTGGGCACGCCCGTCGTTGTCGGATTCAACGCGCCGCTGGGCGGATTCGAAGAGACGCTTGCCGCCGGTGGGTGGACCGTTGCTGAGTATGCGACCGCCGCAGGCGGATGGGCGGCGCTGCTCAACGGCATTGTGGGAGTGTTCATGCCGCTCATCGCCGTAAGCGTAATCGTCTACTTCTTCAGCACAGACGAACAGTCGCCTATAGATGCCCTGTGGGGCGTGGCACCGCTCTGTCTCTTTGCCGGGATCGCCTTCGTCGTCCCGTACGTCGCTGCCGCATGGTTTATCGGACCCGAACTGCCTTCGCTCATCGGTGCGATGGTGGGCGGAGCCGTTGTCGTGGGCACGCTGCGTGCAGGCTACCTTGTGCCGTCGGATACGTGGACCTTTCCACCCCGCGAGGACTGGCCGTCGTACTGGGTCGGCACGATCGAGCCGGGGGGCGATGATTCCGAATCGCCCTCCACCGTTCCCTCTATGTCGCTTGTACGAGCCTGGGCGCCGTACCTGATTCTGGTGGCGTTGCTTGTGGGAACGCGTGTCATCGAACCGCTGGGAACGTGGCTTCGCACCACACCCGGACTCACTCTGCTCTGGGAGGGCATCTTCGACACGACGCTGGCTGGATCTGTAGAGTGGGCCTACGTGCCGGGCACCTGGCTGGTCATCAGCGCACTGCTCGCGATTCCCATCTTTGGCATGACGCGCGAACAGATCGGTAGCGCATGGAGCGAGGCCGCAGAAACGATCGTGTCCCCCGCCGTGGCGCTCGTCTTCGTGATCGCGATGGTGGATATTATGCTCGAAACCGGCACCCACCCCGGCGCGCCGCGCGGCAGTATGATCGTTGTGCTGGCTGAAGTGACCGCTACTACCATCGGGCCGGCCTACACGCTGGTTGCCCCAGCAGTGGGCGCGCTCGGCTCCTTTATTGCCGGCTCGATCACCGTAAGCAACATCACATTTGTGGGATTCCAGTTCGAGGTTGCGCAGACCCTTGGCCTGCCCACACAGATTATCGTAGCCGCGCAGGCAATGGGCGCAGCCATCGGCAATGTCGTGGCTATCCACAACGTGATTGCCGCCCTGGCTACCGTTGGGCTCGTGGGAGCAGCCGGACGTGTGATTCGCCTCAACCTGCTTCCACTTGCGTATTACTTGCTGGTTGGAGGACTGGTGGTAACGCTTGCGGCCTATGTGGTGGCTCCACATGTCTTTTGACGTTACATCGCACCCAGCGCCTGGGCAAGCAGCACAGCTGGATGGTCTGCCGTACGCTGGGTTACGTCTTTTACCTGCGAGCGACACGAAAAGCCGGGAGCGGCAATCGAGGTGGCTGCCGGTGCGTCTCGAACAGC
>CAZZCI010000116.1:0-5415 GCA_964653015.1 uncultured Rhodothermales bacterium | reverse complement strand
GAATCTCGCCCGGAAGCAGATCCAGAAACTCATCGCTGAGGGTGAGCAGGCAACTAGGCTCTAAGCCCACAATGGGAAGGCCCTGCTGCACGTAGGGATACAGCCCTTCGAGTGCATGCAGCGCCTTTTGCTGCGCTTTGGTGACAAGCCCCTTGGATAGAAGTGTGCGCCCACAGCACAGGCCCTCGGGCGCCAGCTCTACGCGGTGGCCCGTATGCTGCAGCACCCGCACCGCCGCCTGTACCACATCCGGCGTATGATAGGCATTGAAAGTGTCCGCAAAGAACACCACACGCGGTCCGTCGGGAGGATTCGTGGCCTCCAGATCCATCTGGAATGCGGTGGTGCGTGCAAACGAGGGCAGCGGACGCTCAGCGCTGATGCCCATGAGCCATTCGCCGGGCTGCCGAAGCCACGTCTGCCGGGCCGTCCAGTTTACGAACGACGCCAGCATCGTGCCACTGATTCGGCGGGCCATGCTGGGCTGATGGGCAAACAGTCGCGTGCGCCACGGCATGTCGTTGCGCTGCCAGTACGTTTGCAGCCACTCGGTTTTGATCTTCGCCATATCCACGTTCGAGGGGCACTCGGTTTTGCACGCCTTGCACTGGATACACAGATCCATCACCTCGTACATCCGATCGCTGGTCAGCGCATCGTCGGGCAGGTCGCCGGCCAGCGCCGAGCGCAGCGCATTGGCGCGCCCTCGGGTGGAGTCCTCTTCCTCGCGCGTGGCCATGAAGCTCGGGCACATGGTGCCGGTATCGCGTTTGCGGCACGCGCCGTTGCCATTGCATTTTTCCAGCAGATGCGCAAAACCGCCCTCTCGCTCAAAGCTAAGCGTCGTGTCGAACTCGTGTGTGGAATAATCCGGGCCGTGGCGCAGGTGGTCAGTAAGCTCGGGGGTATCGACCACCTTGCCCGGATTCAGCAATCCTTCGGGGTCGAAGAGCGCTTTGATTTCCTGGTTGACTGCGTACAGGTCGTCGCCCAGCATCTCGCGGTTGAGGGCGCCGCGCACAATTCCATCGCCGTGCTCCGAGGAGGTGACACCGCCGTAGCGTTTCACCAGATCAAGCGAGCCGCGGGCAATGGTATCTAGCTGCTCCAGGCCGGCTTCGGTTTTTGTGTTGACGAAGGGGCGCACATGCAGGCATCCAGCAGACGCATGGGCGTAATAAGCAGCTTGCACATCCAGGTCGTCAATGAGCGTGCTTAACTCGTCGATATAATCGGGCAGATGCTCAACGGGCACGGACGCATCTTCGATGAGCGCCCACGGCTTGTACTCACCTTCCACGCCCATAACGAGTCCGAGCCCCTCCTTGCGGATGCTCCACACATTGGCAATGGCATCGTCGTCTAAGATGCGTGTGGCGGAGCTGCGTGCATGGGTGGCAGGCAACACATCGTCGAGCGCATCGAGGCGCGAGGCCAGCGCGTCTTTGCTGGATCCGCCATACTCGACGATGAGCACACCGCCTGGAGAGCCGTCTATGAAGGTGAGCCGCTCGGCAAAGCCCGGCGTAGACCGAATCCGCTCGATAGCCACTCCGTCGAACAACTCCACGGCATCGGGATCGGTCTCCAGAATGGCGGTGACCGCTTCGAGGGCCTGCTGCCGCGTGTCGTATGAGGCAATGCCCAGCACCGTGGTTGCAGGCTTCTCGACCAGATCGACTGTCAGTTCGGTGAGCACTGCCAGCGTGCCCTCGCTACCCGTAAGCAGTTGAGCTACGTTACGCGTGTCGGTATCCAGCAGATGCTCAATGCGGTACCCGTTGTTGCGCCGCCAGTGGTCGGAGGTACCGCGGCGGATGGTATCGGCATGGCGGCTGAGCAGGGCATCAAGGCTGCGGTAGAGCGTGCCCTCCTGATCATCTTGCCGCATTTTGCGCTGCCAGGCGCCGTGGCTAAGCGGCTCGAACGTGATGGGGGTGCCATCGGCCAGGAAGCCCTTGGCTCGGCGCACATGATGCACCATATTGCCATAGCGGATAGAGTGCGTGCCGGTGGAGTTGTTGGCAACCATGCCGCCCAGCGTGGCGCGGCTGCTACTGGCCGGGTCGGGCCCCACCATGAGTCCGTGTTTTGCAGCGGCGGCGTTCAAGTGATCCAGAATCAACCCCGGTTGCACGGTGGCCTGCTTGGCTGTTGGATTGATGTCGATGATCGCATCCAGATGGCGGGTAAAGTCGATGACCACCGCTGTATTTACGCCCTGTCCGGCCAGCGACGATCCGCCTCCACGGGGCAAGACCGGCACTTTGAGTTCATGCGTCACTTCAAGCACCGTCTGCACATCCGCTACGGTTTTCGGAATGCACACCGCCACCGGCTCCATCTGATACATGCTCGCATCGGTTGCGTAGAGCGCGCGCGACACGGCATCGGTTCGAAGCGTGCCCTGCAGTCGAGGGGCAAGGCGTTCAGACAACGTTTCGCGGAGGCGGTCTTGGGCCGAATCGGGAAGGCGTTGGGGGGCTGTAGAAGTAGTAGAAGAGCGGGGCATACAGCGTAAAGACAGTACAGAGGGTGGATGCATGTAGTTGGACGAAAACGCACCGGTATGGATTCGCGCCGCGCCGTTGAGGCGTGTAACGAGCAAGTGCATCTCTGTACCGAAGTGCGCGTAGAGCACACCGCGTTGTTCCTTTTGAACCAAATGCTTGCCATCATGGCCACGAAGCGAATCACATTTCCGAATGCAGAGGGTACCGATTTAGCAGCTCGCCTTGAAACGCCTGCGGGGCCGCCTCGGGCGTATGTACTGTTTGCCCACTGCTTTACCTGTTCCAAAGATCTGCGTGCAGCCCGTACCATTAGCGCTGCGCTGTGTGAGCGCGGGTTTGCCGTAATGCGGTTTGACTTTACGGGGCTGGGGGAGAGTGAGGGCGACTTTGCAGATACCAACTTCTCGTCTAACACCCACGACTTGGTCGCAGCCGCTGAGTTTATGGAGGAGACCTACAGCGCGCCAACGGTGCTGGTGGGGCATTCACTGGGGGGCGCAGCGGTACTGCAAGCGGCACACGATATTCCGTCGGTGCGGGCTGTGGCCACCATCGGCGCGCCGGCCGATCCCGAGCACGTCACGCATTTGATTAGCGAAGACATCGACACGATCAAGCGCACGGGCAAAGCCTCTGTTACGCTGGCCGGACGCCCGTTCACGATCAAGAAGCAGTTTCTGGATGACTTACAGGCACAATCCATGAAGCAAAAAATCAGCACGCTGGCGCGGGCCCTGCTGATCTTCCACAGTCCCATCGACCAGACCGTGGGGGTAGAGAACGCTGCTCGCATCTACGAAGCGGCGAAGCATCCCAAGAGCTATGTCTCGCTCGACCAGGCGGACCACCTCCTCACCGACCCGGCGGATGCCACGTACGTAGCGCATGTGCTGGCTGCGTGGGCGGTCCGCTATTTGGATGCGGACAAGACCGTTCCGTCTCGCCCCGAGCCCGACGCCTCCGCCGACGCTCCTGAAGATGCGGTGCAGGCCGTCACCGGTCCTGAAGGCTACCGCACCCCCATACAGGCCCGTCACCATGCACTGGTGGGCGATGAACCCGCTTCGGTAGGCGGCGAAGACACCGGTCCCACACCGTACGAGTTCTTGAGCGCCGGGTTGGCAGCGTGCACTACGATGACACTGCAGATGTACGCCCGCCGCAAAGGGTGGCCCCTCGACGAGGCACAGGTGGAGGTGCGTCATAGCAAAATCCACGCGGACGACTGCGCGCACTGCGACACCGAATCGGGCAAGATCGACCGCTTCACGCGCGAGGTCACGGTTACCGGCGACTTGTCAGACAAACAGCGCGAGCGGCTGTTGGAGATTGCGAACAAGTGCCCGGTGCACCGCACCCTCCACAGCGAAATCGACGTGCAAACCGACTGGGCATAATCCCCCAACTAATGTCATGTTGAGCGAAGGACTGCCCCCAAGGCAGGCCGCAGCCGAAACATCTCCCCCGAAGAGCCGGAAGCCTTGCGCGCAAACCGCCAGCTACAACCAATACGGCGGAAGCCTTTCGGCTGCGTGCAGGGCGACACCATTCGGGAAGTTTAGTGGCCATACGCGACCGACTGCGTAGCCAACGTAGGGTTCTGGCGACGGATAAGAGCAAGCTTCTTTGCATGACTCCATCCCTTGAGCTGCTTTTCGCGACACAATGCATCATCGACATACTCATATGGCTCCGCGTAGAGCAAGTCCATCACATTGTATTGCTTTGTGAAGGTGCTTCCTTTTCCTTGTTGATGATGGTAAATGCGCTGGGGAAGATTCCCGGTGACGCCTATGTAGAGCACTGTGCGATGCGGATTGCTGAGGATGTAAACGTGATATGTGCGTGCCATTGTGTAGAGCGATCTGTTCTCAACCTGGGCTTGTAAGACCCAGCCATATCGCCAAATGTAACGTGCTTTGATGTTTTTCCCAACCGATGTCATGTTGAGCGAAGGACTGCCCCCAGGCAGGCCGCAGCCGAAACATCTCCCCCGAAGAGCCGGAAGCCTTGCGCGTAAACCGCCAGCTACGACCAACCTCGGGGAGGCCTTTCGGCTACGCTCAAGGCGACATCATTCGGGAAGAAGCTGGTGAGCACGGGCACGCCCCCCCAACTAATGTCATGTTGAGCGAAGGCTTCGCATCAAACCAAGGGCTACGGTAATTTTAGATGGAGGACTTGCCTCTATGGAAGCGTTTCCAGTATCCTAAAGTGATATGGTATCGCCTGTTTGTAGCTTTTCTCCATCAACCAACCTCCGTTTCCTTTATGCGTGACGTGTACATCGTAGCGGCTCACCGTACTCCCATTGGACGCTTTGGCGGATCGCTCAAAAAGCATTCGCCCGTTGACCTGGCAGCCCACGCCATGGAAGGCACGCTGGCTTCGGCCCAGGTGGAAGGCGATGCGCTCGACATTTACATCATGGGCAATGTGCTGCGTGGCGGTCAGGGCCAGCTGGTGCCCCGCCAGGCGGCGATTCAGGCCGGCATCCCCAACACGATTGACGGCTATGCCGTGGATATGGTCTGCGCCTCCAGCATGATGAGCGTGCTCAACGGCAACACCATGATCAAAGCCGGCGAAGCCGATCTGGTACTGGCCGGCGGCACCGAGTCAATGTCAGGCACTGGCTTCTATTTGTCCTCGAAAGCACGGTGGGGATACAAGTACCTACCCGGCGATCATGAGCAGGTCACCGATCTAATGTTTCGCGACGGACTGAGCGACCCGTTTTCGGGGGATGCGATGGGCGTGCAGACCGAACGCCTGGCCGCCGAACACGAAATCACGCGCGAGGAGCTTGACGCTGTGGCTGCGCAGTCGCACCAGCGGGCCGCCGATGCCCACGAGCGCGGCGCATTCGCCAATGAGATTCTTCCCATCGAGTATCGCTCGC